>JAFAPL010000730.1 GCA_019247135.1 Chloroflexota bacterium
TGGTGGAGACCGTGAGCCCGCTCGCATTGGAGGTGGCACTTGCGGTCCAAGGCGAGCTGGAGACTCGAGCTCAAGAGGTGGACCGAATGCGGCGACAGCAGGTGGAGCGCGCCCGTTACGAAGCGGAGCTTTCGCAGCGTCGCTACCTCCGCGTGGATCCTGATAACCGTCTGGTGGCTGAATCGCTGGAGGCAGAGTGGAACAACAAACTGCGCGCACTCGCCACCGCGCAGGAGGACTACGAGCGGCAGAGCGCTGCTCAAGCTGCTGTACTTACCTCCAACCAGCGTGAACAGGTTATGGCGCTGGTGACGGACTTCCCTCGCCTCTGGCGTGACCCAGCGACTCCGCAGCGTGAGCGCAAACGGATGGTCCGCCTGCTCGTGGAGGACGTCACGTTACTCAGGGCCGACGAGATCGTCGCTCAGGTCTGCTTCCGCGGCGGCGCGACGCACACCCTCCGGTTGCCGCTCCCACTCTCGGCGCCGGAGTTACGCAAAACGCCTGCCGCGGTGGTCGCCGAGATCGATCAGATGATTGACGAACACACCGACATGGAGATCGCCGCCATCCTGAACACTCGAGGTCTCCGTCCTGGTGTGGCAGATCGATTTAGCAACATGATTATCTACCAACTCCGGAAGAAGTACCGTCTTGGGGATCGATTTGACCGCCTGCGGCGACAGGGCCTGCTGACGCTCGAGGAGGCGACCACCACATACAAATTGAATCCATCCACACTCAAGGTTCACGCGTTGCGCGGTCGGTTGGTCTCGTTCGTCTACAACGACAAAGGCCAGCGGCTATACGCGCCACCAGAGGAACCACTCGTCATCCCGTGCGTCCACTGCGGAAAGCCCATCGCTGACCGCGGCAAACACGGGCAACGGCGAAAATACTGCAACGTGAGTTGCCGCACCGGCGCGTACGCCCGTCGGCGCGCCGCCGCCGGCTGGGTTCGCATCCGTCAACGGTCATGACACTATGCGACCGCGTTCAATCCCAATCATAAGGAGCAGTTTGATGCGTAAGCCTTGTCGCGCGGGTGATACGGCCTGGTCGGCAAGATCGCCACCGAGAAGTGGCGCGCCAGATCGAGATAGCTGGGGTTCAGCTCCGGGTCGTACCAGCATGCCTTGGTCACCCCAGCTTTGACGTTGTCGGGCACGATGATCCGCGGCGCCGCGCGGTAGAACTCGAGCGCGTTGACGTGCGCGCTCAGCCAGGCGGCGAGCTCCTGGGTACCGGTCGCCTCGACGTACATGTAGCCGCTGGCAGCCAGTGCCGAGACGAAGACCTGCGCCTGCCAGATCTCGCCGGTCTCGGCGTCGGTGATCGGAAGCGTGTCGCCGCAGAAATCGACAAACATGCGCTCGCCGGCCGGGTACTCCAGACGCATGACGACGTCCTGGCGCTCGAGCCAGCGACGATAGTGCATGCAGAACTGGGTATAGCCCCACCCGTCCGGATGCGTCTCGCGGTACTCCAGCCACAGCAGCTGCAGCGTCACGTGCTTGCCGTGCTTGCGCTCGCGATGCACTTCCAGCCAATCCGGTTCCGGGCGACATGGACGATAGGTCTCCACGTCGCGTTTGAACAGACGCTCGTCGAGCGCGACCGCGTCCACGTCGTCGGTCAACGGCCAGCTCAGGCCCGCCGCGCGTGCGCGTTGGACGTAGCCTTGCACCGTCGACGCACTGATGCCGACGCTCTGGCCGATCTGGCGGTAGCTGAGCCCTTGCGCGGCCAGGCGCAAGACCTCGGTGATCTGACGCATGGATAATCCTCTCTGCGGCACGTTGGCTCTCCCTCGCTGAAGCTGGACACTCCAACGAGGACGCTACGTGCCGCCCTGGTCTCCACGCGCGTCGGCTCGACTTACCTCGCCGAGGTGTTCGACATCGACCGAAATGGCGGTTCGGCATGCCCGAAACGTGCGTTCGCCTTCGGCCGAAATCGGTGTTCGGCATCAACCGAAATCCCCGTTCGGCTTCCTCTGAAACACGGCTCCCGGTCGGGGGCCGCTAGGCAGCAATCGGGGTCAGAGTGACGGTGTACCCGAGCTGCTCGAGGCGACGCACGTGGTGGCGTTCAACGCGCGTGGCGTTGAGTTTGTCGAAGTAGTCGACCCCAAGTTCGGCGTAGGGCTGGCCTGTTTTCAAAACGTGGTATACGGCAACCAAAAGGCTGTGCGCCACGGCGGTTGCCGCCTTGTTCCGCCCGCGACGGCGCGCGAGGCGATGGAACTGGGCATGAAAGTAGCTGGCTTTGGTCCGAATGCTCGCCC
>JAFAPL010000077.1 GCA_019247135.1 Chloroflexota bacterium
ACGGTGATGGCTCCTCGGCGCAGGTGAGCCTGGCCGTGTTTGTCAACCCGCTCGTGAGCTGGATCTGGACGGGTGGCTTGCTGCTGTTGCTTGGCACCATCGTGACGATGTGGCCAGCGCCCGTGCCCGTCGCGCGGCGTGCGACGATCCCGCGCGGCGCGACTGTTGGAGCGGCGCCATGACACGCTTCGCAGGGCCTGCAGCTCGCGGGCCAGCGCAGCGGAGTTCCGAGGGTTCTTCCAGGGATACCTCCCTGGAACCCCCTGGGCGTCGCAGCGGCAGCCCGCGCGAAAGACCCTTCGCCCGCCGTGGCGCGGTCGTACTTACGCTGGTAACCCTCCTGCTCGCGCTGTTGCCACTGGTGGCGCACGCCGACGCGCAGGACGACGCCGTGCGTCGCATTGCCCTGCAGCTCCAGTGCCCCGTCTGCGAAGGCGAGACCGTCGCCGACTCACCGTCGGGGCTCGCGAACGACATGCGCAACGTTATTCGCCAGAAGGTCGCGGCGGGCGAGCCCGACCAGCAGATCCTGGACGAGTTCGTCGCCAGCTATGGCGACGGAATCCTCACCGAGCCACCCAAACACGGCATCTCCCTCGGTGTGTGGGTTGGGCCCGTGATCGCCGTAACTTTCGGCGGCGCCCTGCTCGCGCTCCTCTTGCGAAACTGGCGCCGGCCCGCGGCCTCTCCTGCTGCCGCGGTCACACCTGAGGCTGAAGTGTCCGCGGAGCTCGCGCGCTTCCGCGAAGAATTCGGCGCATGACGGACCTTCTGCCAGCATTGCTCGGGGTCGCGCTGGTCGCGGCGGCGGCAGCCTACACGCTGTTGCCGTTCATCCGCGGCGCACGCGTCGCCACCGATACTCCGCACACGTCTCTGAGCACCGAGCGTGCGTTGCTTTACCGCCAGGTTCTGGAGCTCGAGTTCGACCACCAGGTCGGCAAGCTCTCGGACGAGGATTTTCGAGAGCTCTCCGCGGACCTGTTGGCGCACGCAAGCGACCTGCTACGCGAAGAGCGCGGGTCACTGGGCGAGCTGGACGACGAGATCGAGCGGGAGATCGCTGCTGCGCGAGCTGCCTTCGCCGCCGCGCGACGGCCACGCTCGCCACGTAAACGCAAACGGACGGTCGAAACCGTGCCATGACCCACGCGGTCCTGCTGATCATTCTGGGCATTCTCTTCACCCCGGCCGCTGCGTTTGCGCAGCCTATGGACGGTGCGGTCTCCGGCCAGCTCACCAACAAGACGGCCGGCGGAAGCGGCACAGGCGGGACCACAGTCATGCTGGTGTCGTTCGGCCGAAAAGAGCAAAAGCCGCTCGGCCAGCAAACGACCCAGGCAGATGCCAATGGTCGTTACTCGTTTACTGGCCTTGATCGCGACTCGAACATCGTCTACATCACCCTGGCTCGGTTCCAGAACGTGAACTACCCGACCGACCAGCCGTTCCAGTTGCAGGACCAGTCGAGCCAGCAGTCCGACATCAACGTATACGAGAGCACCACGGCCGATGACGGCCTCCAGTTGGACAGTCTGAACCTCCTGGTGCTCGGGGCCGATCAGGGCACGCTGCAGTTCATGGAAATGGGCGCGCTGGTGAACTCGAGTGATCGTACGTTCGTGACCGCCAACCCGCAGGACCAGGCGCTCGCAAACGCGGTGAAGCTCCCATTGCCGCCAGGCGCGCTGGGCGTGCAGATGCAGACAGGCTTCAACGATCAGGACGTGACCGCGGGAGTTGGGGGCATCCAGGTGACCAGTCCGGTACCACCCGGCCGACATCAGTTCGCCTTGTCGTTCCAGGTGCCTTATACGGGGTCGAGCGCCGATCTGTCAGTGCAGGTGCCGTATCAGGCTGGATCCGTCAGCGTGTACGTCCCCGACAACGGCCTGAAACTGGCCACCTCGAGCCTGGCGTCAGCTGGTCCAGCGCAGTTCGGTGGCCAGAATTATGCGCTGTACAGCGCCTCGAACGTGGCGAAGGCCACGATGATCTCCAGTCAGCTGACGGGGTTGGGCGGCGCCAGTGGCCTCGGGTCGGCACAGCTCGGGTTCATCAGTCTGGGCGTGGTGCTGTTTGTCCTGGGCGGTGGCGTGCTTCTGTTCGCTGCACGTGGCCGACAGGTGACCCAGGCGGAGTCGCGGCAGGAGGAGCATGGGTCCGAGCAGGAGCGCCTCGAGCTTCTTGTCAAGATGGCGGCGCTCGACGAACGGTTCGCGGCCGGCGAAGTCGACTCCAGCGAATACGAGGTTGAGCGCGAGCGGGGCAAACAGCGCCTCCGCGAGCTGACCCTCCTGCGGCGCCAGAGTGTGCCAGCTTCAGTCGCCAACGGCTGAGCACGTCCCAGTCCTGCGCGCCGAAGGCCTGACGGCGCGGTACGCCGCTCAACGGCAGCCTGCCTTGCAGAGTATCGACCTGTGCGTCGCCCCGGGTGAGAGACTTCTGCTCGTCGGCCCGAACGGCGCTGGGAAATCGACGTTCATTCGAGTCTTTGCTGGGCTGATGCGCCCTTTTCGCGGCTCGGCGCTGGTCATGGATTTGCCCGCACGGCAAGCACGATCATTCGTCGGCGTTGTAGCTCACGCGAGCTACCTGTACGAAGAGCTCACCGCGCTGGAGAACCTGCGCTTCTACGCTGAACTGTACGACGTGCACGCGCCAGTACGGCGCGCAGCGGAGTTGCTCGAACGCGTGGGGCTGGAGGAGGTCGCGCACGAGCGGGTCGGTCGACTCTCACGTGGACAGCAGCAGCGGGTAACGCTCGCACGTGCGCTGCTGCACGATCCCGCGCTTCTGCTGCTCGATGAGCCGGACACCGGCCTCGACGTCGCTGCCTGGCGGACCCTCGCCGAGCTCCTCATTGAGCGCGGCCGCACCGTCGTGCTCACAACGCACAATCTCTCGGCCGGGCTGGAGGTCGCGACTCGAGTAGCCGTCCTGGCGCATGGTGGGCTCGTGCACGACAGCACGACCGCGGGACAGCTCGACGCGGCTCAGCTCAGCACGCTTTTGCAGCAGCTTGCGCGCGAATGACACGCTTTTTTCGACAGCTTCGGACGCTCGTCTGGAAGGAGTTCCTGGTCGAGCTGCGGGCGAGAGAGACAGCTGTGGCGGGCGTGGTGTTCGCGGTGCTGGTGCTCGTCGTATTCAGCTTTGCGTTTGATCTGCGCGTAGAGACAGCCGCGCAGGTCGCGCCGGGTGTGCTGTGGGTCACTGTCACGTTCGCGGGCGTGCTCGCGCTCGGTCGGGCCTTCACGCGCGAGCGGGATCGCCGAACGCTGGAGGGGCTGCTGCTCGCGCCCATGGATCGCGCGGTGCTGTACCTGGCGAAGGTCATCGCGATGCTTGCCTCGATGCTGGTTGTCGAGGTCGTGGCGGTGCCCGCGGCGATCGGACTGTTCAACCTGGTGATCGATCTGCCCCTGCTGGTGCTCTCGTTGGTGCTCGGCACCATTGGTCTCGCGGGCGTCGGGGTGCTGTTCTCCGCGATCGCGGCGCATACCCGCGCCCGCGAAGTGCTTCTCCCGTTGTTGCTGTTTCCGATTCAGGTACCCGTGATCCTGGCGACCGTCAAATCAACCGCGGCGGCCATCTACGTGCCGGGCGTCGATCCGCCCGAGCCGGGCCAGTGGCTGGGCCTGCTGGTGGCCTTCGACGCCATCTTCCTGGCCCTCAGCGTGGTCCTGTTCGAGTTCGCAATCGAAGAAGACTGACGAGTACCGCCCGGCGGAAGAGCGCGGGTCGTGGGGGTCGACCCTAACCCTAAGGAATTTCAAGGGGCTTCGCCCCTCCCCCTCTAGGAGAATCGGGCAACCCGTGAGTGAAACGGGCGTCGTTACCATGCTGACGTTGCGACTCACGCAGATCAGCGGTTTGCCGGTAGTCGACACCCACGTCGCACGTCAGGCTGGCATCGTCTCCGACGTCCTGCTCGATTTGCACGAGGCGCGTGTGGCCGTGCTGAACGTGCAGCACGCTGACGGCTGGCTCGTGCAACGCATCCCGGCCGAATACATCTACCGCATCGGCCCGCACACCGTGCTCGTCGCCGACACCGCGGCGGTCGATCTGGGCCCGCCGCAAGCCGATCAGCGCTTCTTCCCGTCCGCCGCCCTCGTCGGACTGCAGGTTCTGACGGACGGCGGTGATCGCGTCGGCGAGATCTCCGACGCCGATCTCGACGACCAGACTCTGGCCGTCAAGTCGTACTTACTGCGAAATGCGCAGGGCCCATGGCGTCGCCACAAACGCATTCACCCCGAGGAAGTGCTGAGCTTCAGTCCCGAGCTGATGCTGATCAGAGCGCGCTGAGTAGCCCCATGCTCAGGCAGCGTCGTCGTTGCTGGTGGTGAGGGTAAGGAAAGCTTGTTCCAGCGTCCGGCTGCCCGCTCGGAGCTCTGTCAACAGGATGCCGCGTCGCGCCAGCCACGCCGCGAGCTCTGCGACCAGCTCCGGCGACGGCTCGAGGCGCACCACGAGCGTGCCGTCGTTCTCCCGCTCGACCGCGTCAGCCGGCACCCCGAGCGCGGCCGCGACGTCACGCTCGGGGACCGAAGGCTCAGTTGCAAAGCGCACCTCATTGGCGACCGTCTGCCGCAACGTGGCGGGCGAGTCGAGCGCAACCAGCCGGCCTCGATCGACAATGGCGACGCGATTCGCGAGTTGCTCCGCCTCGTCCATGAAATGCGTGGTCAACAACACCGTCGTGCCCTGCTGAGTGAGCAAACGGATGATGCTCCAGGTCGCTCGTCGCGCCTGCGGGTCCATGGCGGCGGTAGGCTCGTCGAGGAACACCAGGCGTGGCTTGCCAATCAGCGCGAGCCCGAGACTCAGCCGCTGCTTCTGGCCGCCCGAGAGCTGTCGAAAACGGGTCTTCGCCGCCTCTCGCAGTTGCAGCTGATCCAGCACCGTTTCGGGATCTTCTGGATCCGGGTAGAACGCGGCGAACAGTCGCAGCGCCTCCACGACCGTGATCTGCGGGAAAAGGCCGCCCTGCTGCAGCATGAGACCGATCTGCTGCTTCAGCGCACGGGCGTCCCGTACAGGGTCGAGGCCGAGGACGCGGACAACGCCCGAGTCCGCGCGCCGGTAGCCTTCGAGGATCTCGACCGTCGTCGTCTTGCCCGCGCCGTTCGGCCCGAGCAATGCGAATACTTCGCCAGCTGCCACCGAGAAGGAGAGCCCATCCACGACACGGCGGCCTGAGTAGGATTTGACGAGCTCGCGCACCTCGACGGCGGCGGAATTACCCGGCCGGGCTCGGCCGTCAGTCACAATGAAGCCATCGCATGCAGTTGAGCTCGCCGGGCGTCTGGCTGCCCCTGTTCAACACGGCGCTGATCGTGGTCAGCGGAATCTTTTTGACCCTGGGATACGTGTGCATCCGCAAAAAACGCGTGCTGTGGCACCGACGCGCCATGTTGAGCGCGTCCGTTTTCGCGGCCCTGTTTCTCATCGTGTACGTCGCCCGTTACCTCCTGCTCGGCTCGAAGATCTTCCCGGGCGAGGGCGTGTCCCGGGCGGTCTATCTGACCATTCTCATCTCGCATACGGTCATTGCGGCGCTGGTGGCCCCGTTCGCGTTTGTCACCTTGCGCCGAGCGCTCGCGGGTCGGTTCGCCAAACACCGACAGATTGCGCGTATCACGCTCCCGATGTGGATCTACACGGCCGTGACTGGCTGGATCGTGTACATGATGCTGTACGCGCTGCATTGATGGCTTTATTACCCGCGGCGAAGATCGAGCTCCCGATCGATACGCGCCGCGCGTCGCTCCTCGTCCTGGAGAAAGGCGACGAACAAGACCATCAGGATGATCGCGAACAGCAGGTCGCCCGGCACCCACATGATCAGGCCGGCGAGCTGCTGGTCAAAACCGGCGTCTGCCCCGTTACGCTGCCCCGCGGCGACGTAGTACGGATACAGGGGACCGCGCGCGAGACTGATACCCGCGCCGAGGAGACTGTTGGGAAGCCACGCCAGAAACGTGTACGCCAGGCGTAGCGGATAGCTGAGCGCCGAATGCAGTGGCGCCGCGCCGATCACGGGCCACCAGAACAGGACGGCTGTGCCGAAGAAGAGAATGTGTTCCGCGTAATGGGCGTAACGGTTCTCGAGGGCCAGGTCGTACAGGGCGGGCTGGTGCCATACCCACTGTGTGCCCACGAACAATATCCAGGCGACGATTGGATGCGTCAGCCAGCGCAGCGTCGATCGCACCGGTCCTGGTTGACCGACCAGTCGCCCGACGCCGACGCGCTCGTCACGCGGTAGCGCCCACAAGATGACGGGCATCGAGTTCGAGAGGAGCAGCAACGGTGCAGCAACCAGGGTCAGCAACAGGTGCTGCACCATGTGCACCGAGAAGTACTCCTCGCCGACCGTGTGCAAGGGGGAGATCAGTGCGATGAGCAGAGCCGTGTAACCGACCGCGAACACGGCGCCACGATTGCGATGCAGCTCGCGAGCGTGTCGTCGCTTTGCCAGGCGTCGATAGCCGACGACGTAGGCGATACCGATGCTGACCAAGGGGACGATCAGCAGCGGGTCGCGGGGAAAGTCAGAGAGCGTAGAGGGTGACGTAGAGCAGTAGCCAGACGACGTCGACGAAGTGCCAGTACAGCACGGAGCCCTCGACGCCAAAATGGCTCCGCGATGAGAAATGACCCAGGAATGCACGTATCAGCACGCCCGACAGGACGATCACACCCGCGGTCACGTGCAGACCATGCAGCCCAGTGAGTGAGAAAAACACCGTGCCGTAGATGCCAGACGAAATCGAAAAGCCTTCGTTCACGATGAGATTCGTGTACTCGAACGCCTGACCGCCGAGGAACGCGAGGCCGAGGAGGATGGTCACGATCATCCAACCCTGAAACGCGTCTCGGTCGTCCCGACGGATCGCCGACTGGGCCCAGTGGGCGCTGAAGCCGCTGGCGACCAGGACGAGCGTGAGAATCACCGGCAGCGGAAACGCGGGGACGCGGTCGAAGCCGGCTGGCAGACCGGTGCGATTTGGCCACTCGTCCGAGAGGATGCGGTTATAGAAGTACTGGGCGAAGAGGGCGCCGAACATCACCGCCTCGGAGACGATGAACAGCACCATGCCGAGCCACTCGTTGGACGGTCCTTCGGGCTCGAGCAGGACCTCGTTGCCCGCTCGCGCGGTGGATCCGCCGCTCAGCTCCGCTGCACGTGCGCTCACTTGAGTGCCTTCCTGGCCGCGGCCACCAGGTCGTCGGCGCTGGCGCCGTCACCCTCGAGATACGCCCGCACCTCCAGTTGCGGGTCGAGCAACACAATGCGGGTTGTGTGCGTCAACTCGGTTCCTCCTGGCGCAGGTGCATCGACGGCTGGGCGCGGCGGACGTGTCGCGACCTTGAAACCCGTCACGACGTCCCACACATCGTCCCAATTGCCTGTCAGAAACTTCCACGTGGCAGCATCGGCCTTGAACTGCTGGCCGTATTCGTTCAGGACGGCCGGGGTGTCATGTGTCGGATCGACGCTCAGCGACACCAGCATCACGCTGCTGCCGAGCAGTTTTGCGTCGGCCAGCTTGCGCGACGTCTCCTGGAACGTGGCGCTCAGGATCGGGCACGCGTCCGTGCAGTGCGTGTACACGAAGTCGAGCAGCGTCGCGTGCCCCGCCAGAGAATCTGATGAGAACGTCGCGCCGTTCTGATCGGTCAGGTTGAACTGTGGCGCCTTGCCGAAATCGTCCAGCGGCTGCTGCGGCTGGCAGGCCAGGCAGGCACCGGCCAGGACGAGGCTGGTCAGAACTACGAGCGCGCGCGTCACGCGACGGGCTCCGGTTCGTGCTCGGTGCTGTGCGAGGCGTGCGCCGCCTCCATCAACCCGATGCGAATCCAACCGACCGCACCCGCGAGCATCCACACCAGGCCAACGATGAGGATGAAAACGTTCGTGATCAGGCCCAGGAAGGCGATGCAGAACCCCACGCCCAGCACGAGGGGCGCAACACTGGCGCTGGGCATGTGAATACCGCTGATCTCCGACGGCGGTTCGGCCGCCTCGGGCTCGGGCAGCGCTGGCGACATCCCGCGCCCCGGCACTTCCACACCTGGTGGACGGGCGATGGCAAGCAGCGGCTCCGGCGCAATGACGTGCAGGGCGCGCATCTGCTCCGCTTCTCGATCCGGAACCTCCGGCTCGGGATAGTCAGCAGGCAGCAGGTTCGCTCGTCGCAGGTCGGCTTCGGGCGCCCAGATCACTTCGCCCGCAAGCATCAGCTCGGAGAAGACGTGTCGCTCGCCGGTCTCGAGGTTGATCAAGGGCACGCCCGCGGGAATCTCCGGGAAGTACCACTTGCCATAGATCGGGACTTTGGCCCCCTTGAGCTTGGCGGTATCGATGTTGTTCTGCGCTGCCCACGTGAGCGCCTTGGCGTCGAGCACCATGATCTTGCTTAGAGACTCCGGTCCACCGCCATGGCGGCGAATAGCAGGAACAGATACAGAATCGAGTACAGATACAGCCGCCGTGCAGCTGCTGGTGTGGCTTCGCGCCACAGGCGCAGGGCGTACAGAATGAACGCTCCGCCGAGTATCGCGGCGCTTGCGAAGTACAGGCCGCCCATCAGACCGAACGGAGCCAGTACCAGCGTCAACGCGATCAGCACGAGCGAGTACAGCACGATCTGCCGCCGCGTTTCGTCTTCGCCGCGCACTACGGGCAGCATCGGTACGCCCGCGCGCTCGTAATGCTTGCGGATCAGGAGCGACAACGCCCAGAAGTGCGGTGGGGTCCAGAAGAAAATGATCGCGAACAGGTACCACGCCGTGAGGCTCGACAGCTCGTTGGTCACGGCCGCCCAGCCCACCAGCGGGGGGATGGCCCCGGCGGCGCCGCCGATCACGATGTTGCTGGGCGTCGACCGCTTTAGCCACAACGTGTAAATGAACACGTAGCCGAGCAGGCCGAGCACCGCGAAGATGGTCGCCAGCACGTTCACGAAGACCAGCAGTACCGCCGACGCGAGCACGGCGAGCGCAATGCCGAACCACAGCGCGCGGGCTGGTGCGATCACGCCCGACGGAATCGGACGCCATGCCGTGCGCCCCATCAGCGGGTCGATATCGCGGTCGACGTAGTGATTGATGGCGCCGGCGCCGCCAGACATCAGCGCCCCGCCAGCGAGCGTGGCAACCAGCAATCCGATCGAGGGCAGCCCGCGCGCGGCGATCACCATCGCTGCCGCCGTCGTAGCCAGCAGCAACGACATGACACGCGGCTTGGTCAGCTGCACATACGCAGAGATGATGGCGAGCCCGCCGCGGTGTTCGACTGCCCGCGTGGGCGCCGCGCCCGGCCGATGGACCGCAACAGCCAATCCGATCGCCGAAGTCCACATCGCCGTGGTGCCGAAGATGTGGAGCACCTGCGCCAGAAGAGGCACGCCAGAGTAGATGCTCGCCA
>JAFAPL010000444.1 GCA_019247135.1 Chloroflexota bacterium
ACGAAGTCCCGACGGGCCGCCTCGGTGCGCCGGAGATCCGTCACGTCCTGCAGGAGCACGAGCGTCCGCTCACTGGCTGGTAGCCGTGTCGCGGCAACCTGCACCCAGCAACGCGGCGCCGCCGCGCCCGAGCGCAGCTCGATCACCTGCTCGACGGCGTGTCCTCCGCGCGCGGCGCGCGCGAGCTCGACCAGCTCGGCGTCGCGGGCGACCGCGGCCAACGGGCGGCCTGTTGGCGTGGGCGTGTGCAGCAGCCGCTCGGCGGCGGGATTGCTGAGCTCAATTCGCTCCTCGGGGTCGAGGACGAGCACACCGTCGGCCATGTGCTGAAAGGTCGTCGCCATTTGCGCGCGGTCGCGCTCGAGCTGGGCCAGCGTGCCGTGCAGGCGAGCATGGGCGTGGTGCAACGCATACAGCAGCCCGGCAGCCTCCGCGGGCGTTTCGCGTGCAAATTGGCGCAGGCTCGCCTCCCCGACCTCCTCGGCTTCGATCGCCTGCACGATGCGTCGCAGCGGCCGCGCCAACCGCTCACCCGTCCAGGCCGCCGCAATAGCGGCAGCTACCACTCCCGCGGCGCCGAGAACGGTAGCGATCGGGACGAAGCGTTCCCAGGCCGAGGCCGGCACAAATGCCAGCGCGGCGAGCAGCACCGCGAGCGCCGTGCCCGCCACCACGACCATCGACACCCACGCGAAGCGGGCGGTCACGCGGACGGGTTCTCCTCGTCCTCGACCATCAGGATGTCGGCCACGCCCTTGATTTTCTTCGATTACGGGTGATGTTGCCGGAGTGCCAGGACCGCGGCCATAGACCCGCAAAACGGCATTCGTTCGGACGTTCATCGGGTGAAACCGATTGCGACCGGCTGGCTCTCGACGTACGGCTCAGCCGAACGGCCGCGACGAATGTGGGGGACGTACCGTGTTTTCCTATGGCCAATCAAGCGGCGAGGAGGACGACGCGAACGCGAAGCCGACTGCTTTCAACAATCAGCCGGCCGAGAGGACTCGCGCGCGAACCACGCCTGTCAAAGCGCTCGCCGCGGCGCTGATCGGCACCGCACCTCTCGGACCCATCTGGGCTGGACTCATGGCCGTTGTCGCCTCCACGTCGATACTGGCGCCGGCGCCATGGGGGAGCATCGTTCCAGCAGCCTGGGCGGCGTTCGTCGGCCAGCCGCTGGTGGCCAGCACGGTGTGCCTCGTGCTTGCCTGGGGCGGCCTCGCGCTGGTGCATCGTTTGCTCGATCTGGGCTGTGCGGCGCGTGCCGATGCGCGCAGTTACGACAGTTTCAGATCCCGAGCCGACCAGCTGCACGCGCGCTGGACCGCGATCATGCAGGTGGGTCCACGAGAGGTATCCGCCGGCACGCATGACCTCGACGAGGCGACCAGCAACCGCATGGCTGCAGCCGAGATCGAGGCCAGTCTTGGGGCGCTGCAAGAACATGACCCCGAACCATCGGCTCAATGGGTGCTGGGACACGGGTACATTCACCTGTGGCGAACACTCAATCGCGCCGAAGAGGCACTGCTCGAGCTGGCGCCCGCACACCTCGTACTGGCCGAGGCGGCATTCGACCGGTTGCGAATCGATGGCTCGAACATGCAACAACGCGATCGGTTGTTGGCCATGCTCGAGGGCGCCGCGACCGTCTTGCGTGGTCGCGACGGTCAGGGCTCGGTCACGACGGCTGGCTTTGACGCTACACAGCCTCCCGACCGCTTTGCCCCAAGGTCAGAGTCTGAGGCGCGGTGCGTCGTGCGTCACGTTCGACACGCCATCAACGATTTCCGTCTCAACCGCTGGCTCGGACTGCTGAATGCACGCAATCGTCTATTGGCCAGCATCGTGTTCACCAGTTTCACCGTGTACGTGCTGTTGTGGTTGAGCATTGCCCTGCAGGCGACGCCGCATGCGATCGTCGCGGCAACGAGCTTCTACTTCGTCGGCGCGATGGTCGGACTGTTCAACCGGCTGTACGCCGATGCCGCCGCGAATGTGAACACCTCGGGTTCGGACTACGGGCTGAGCGCCACCCGTTTGCTGGGTGTGCCGTTACTGTCGGGAGTGGCCGCCGTTCTGGGCGTGCTGATCACGTCAACGCTGGCAATTGCGCACGAACCTGCGAGCGGATCACTGTCCACCGTCGAGGTGTTCGATTTCATCCAGCATCCGCTCAACATCCTGACGGCCGCCGTGTTTGGCCTTACGCCGGGGCTGGTTCTGGAGCGACTGAAGCAGCAGACCGAAGCGTGCAAGGACGACCTGAAAAGTATAGAGGCGGACACCGGGCGGGCCACGGGTCTGCTCCACTAACGATCATCGCGCCCGTTGCGTATCATCTCGCGGCGTGAGCGACGGGGGGCCAAGTCAGCCGTACCTGGAGCAGGCCATCCGGCTCCACGCCTACCTCTGCCTGCACCACTGGGACGGTCGCACGCTCACGGGGCCAGACGGAGGCGTACGGTTCAATTATCGAGTTGGCAGGTTCATCAAGAGCTACCTGGACTTCCTCCCCTGGCGGGACGCGTACTACTACCTTCAGGCGCAGGGCTACTGGGTGCTTGCCAACTGGCGGCTGCTCGACGCCACCGGGCAGCGGCGATTCGAGGACTGCGCGATCGCGGCCTCGCGAACCATGCTGGAGCGACAGCGACCGGATGGCGCGTGGGATTATCCGGAGCCGGAGTGGGCGGGACGGATCGCAACCGCCGAAGGCACGTGGGCGGCGATGGGCCTGCTCGAGACGTACCGACGGACTGGAGATCGCGTGTATGCCGACGGCGCGCGGAATTGGAATGAGTTCCTCCAACACCGCGTTGGCTACTCGCCTGCGCTGGGCGGACTGGCCGTCAATTATTTTGCCGTTCGACCAGGCGCCGCGGTCCCGAACAACTCCGCGTTCGTGCTCCGGTTCCTGAGTGACTTCGCCCTGGCGACCCGCGACGCAACCTCACTCGGCGCATGTGAAGGGCTGGTTCATTTCCTGGCCGCCGCGCAACTCCCCTCCGGCGAGCTTCCATACTCCGTCAGCCACAATGACAGGCGGGACGGCACAGTCCATTTCCAGTGCTTTCAGTACAACGCATTCCAATGCATCGACCTGATCAGTTACTTCGAGACGAGCGGAGACCGAACGGTACTGCCAATCGCCAGTCGATTGCTCGAGTATCTGCGTCACGGGATGGATCGGAGCGGGCGCCCCTACTACAACTGCCGGCAGCAGCGGCGCGCGGTCGTGTACCACGCGGGAGCAATTGCCGCGGCGCTCTCGGCAGGCATGCGACTCGGTATCATCGAATCCGATGACTCGCCGCGACGTGCGTACGCCTGGCTGCTCGGAAAGCAGCGGCACGACGGCGGGTTCCCGACATCGTTCAATGATTACGGAGTGCTGTCCGACCGGCGTTCGTATCCACGTAATCAGACGATGATTCTGCTCCATCTTCTCTCGGCGTGACGACGCGACTGGACGCGGTGCTGCTCGACGCCAGCCTGCGCCAGATGCTGGTGTGCGTTCGGTCACTCGGCCGCGCCGGGCGGTCCGTTGCCGCGCTCGATTGGCTTCCGCCAAGCGAAACGCCCGCGTTTGCCTCGCGCTGGTGCGTACGCAGGGCGGCACTTGCGGACGTTGCCGAAACTCCCGACGACTTCGTTGATGGAGTGCTCGCCTTCGTGCGGCGAAACCCGACCGACGTGCTGATCCCTGCGCACGACGGAACCATTGAAGCCATCCGCCACCGCAGGTCCGAGATCGATGCCAAGGTGCGAGTGGCTCTCGCTCCGGAAGCAGCGCTCGCGGTGGCCGTAGACAAAGCAAGCACGCTCGCCGTCGCGTCTCGCCTGGGAATCGCGGTGCCGTTGAGCGTGGAGGTCACCGACACGTCGCAGGTGCGCGCGGCACTCGCGGAGGTTGGCACGCCCGCGGTCGCCAAGCCTCTGGAGTCGTGGGTGCAGACTCCAGTTGCCGCGACCCGCCTGCGCTGCCGTGACGTCGCGAATGCTGAGGAAGCACTCCGCACGGTGGACGCGATGGTTTCGGCTGGTGGTCGCGTGCTCCTCCAACAGTGGCTGTCCGGCGCGCGAGAAGCTGTCAGTTTCATCCACGACGGGAGTTCATTCCGGGCGGAATTCGCTCAGCGAGCGCTGCGCATGGACCCGCCACTCGGCGGCTCGTCGGTGGTCCGCGAGAGCGTTCCGATGGCGTCAGATCTCGCTCGGGCCGGCCACCGACTGGTCGAGACGATTGGCCTGGCGGGCTACACCGAAGTGGAGTTTCGGCGCGACGTGTACGGAACAGCGAGGCTGATGGAGATCAACGCCCGGCTATCGGCATCGGTGGAGGTCGCGGTGCGGTCCGGCGTGGATTTTCCGGTGCTGCTTCACCGCTGGGCGCGTGGCGAGCGCTTGCCAGACATGCGCGAGTACCGGACCGGCGTCCGCATGCGCTGGCTCGGCGGTGACGTGCACTGGCTCGCGTCTGTGCTGGCGCGGCCGGGACGTGCGGACGTTCCACCGGCGCCGCAGGCGATCGCGACGTTCATTGGCGATTTTTTGCGTCCGACGGCATACGATTACGTGGACCTGCACGACATCCGACCGGCTCTGATCGCCAGTCGATCGGCGGTCAAGCGATGGGTCACCCAGGGGCCCGCGCGTTTGCGCGAACACGCACGAGCAGTCGCAACAGGCGAGCAGACACAGGGTTCAGCAGAGCGCGCAGCACGCTCGGCGTCACGCGCGGACTCACGTTGATGCGGCGGAGCCTGAGCCACTCAGCTGAGCGGACGTCGTTGTGGCCGGGCTCGGTGGTGAAGGCAAGGCTGAAACCTGCGTCGCACACGACCTCTTCAACCAGTATCGAGCGCTGTCCGGCCGGGTAGCAGAAGACTGGCGGGCAGCCGCCGATGGCAACCTGGATGTCACTCCGTGAGCCGTTCACCTCCTCCTCCACGCGCGCGCGCGGGAGGCGGTCGAGCATCGGATGCGTCCGGGAATGCGGGGCCACCGTGACGCCCTCGTCGGCAAGGCGACGGAGATCGTTCCAGCTCAGGACGGATCGCACCGGTTGAGGTGGTCCGAGAGCTTGCAGTAGGTGCTCGACAATCCGCATGGCCACGTCGTGATCAAGTCCCTTGAGTCGCTCCGCCAGATTCCGGCATGCGGCGTAACGGAGTGCCGCGCTGTTGAGCGGGAACTCCCCCAACTGCGTGTTGATCTGGTCGGTGCGGGCGGTGCGATCGAACGCACGATAGAGGCGATCCCACCAGAACTCGCCCGCGGAGGTGTTGTCCGCATACGCCGTCGGCACGAATAGCGTCGCCGGAACCCCATGGCGCTGCAGGATCGGCCAGGCGTACATGGCGAAGTCCTGGTAGGCGTCGTCGAACGTGAGCAGCACCGGGCGTTTCGGCAATGCCGACTGCGCCGCGCGCACGTGCAGTAGCTCGTCGAGTCCGAGTGGGTGATACTCGGTTGCGATCAGACGCACGTGTTCCGCGAAAACCTCGGGCGTGGCGCTCAGCAGAATGGGGTCCAGGTCGCTCGGCGACTGACTCCGGTCCACGCGATGGTACGTCAACACCGGTAGGCTCCAGGGGGCATGCGGAGTGTGGCGGTCCAAGCCTGACGCCAGCCGCGCCAGGGAAGCCGAGCGTGATGCGGCGGTGATCAGAGCGTGGCTGATCCTACGCACACCATCAACGCTACCACCGCGATCGGACGGGTGCGCTCAACCGCGGCCAAACCCGATCTCAACCAGCTCTCAACCACCCGCTATGTTCGCGG
>JAFAPL010000570.1 GCA_019247135.1 Chloroflexota bacterium
GGATCATCCGCTTGCCACGCGCGAGTGCCAGGAGTGAATCCAGCACACCGGCGCGGTTGGCTTCGTCGAGGATGACGTAGTCGTAAACGCTCGCGCCCGCGATGTCTTGCAGCACGAGCGCGTCGATCGTGGTGAAGATGATGTTGCGGTCGCCCAGATCAGAGTCCGCGGAGGCGTAGAACGGGCGAGCTTCCTTGGCGATGCGGTCGTAAAAACCGATGCGTGCGATCCGGTCGGCTGCATCGGGTAGGAACGGCAACACCTTCATCAGCATGTTGTCGGTGCCGTGGTTGGAGTGCGAGCAGACGAGGATGCGCACGCCCGGATCGCGCAGGATCAACTGCACGTCGATTTCCGCCGCGGTCGTCGACTTGCCCGTGCCTGGGGGGCCCTGGATCAACAGTGCCTGGCCTTCCTCGAGGCCGAGGGCGAGCGAGACCGCGCGCGCCTGGCTGCGATTACGCACCACTGCCGGATTGACAAAACGCGGCGGGCGGACCTGGCGCGGTGTCGGCATCGAGGCGGGGGCGGCGACCAGGCGGACCAGGTTGGGCAGGCTGCCGGTCGGACTGGCCAGCTCCTCCAGGAGGGCGCGTTTTTGCTCGAGGATCTTGCGGCGGGATCGCGGCCGCACGAACCCACTGCGTGGCGGATCCGAGGCGGTGCGGACACCCACCAGCAGCGTGCCAGACCCGGGGTGAGTATCAACCACGCGTGCACTCGTCCGCGAACGGCCCTGTTCGTCCAGGATCTCGAGCCACTCGCCATCATCGAGAGCGCGCAGGGCTTCGGCCGCGACACCTTTCAGGCGCCACTGGTCCTCTTCGCCTCCGCGCGTGAGCGCCGCTTCTTTAAAAGGAACGGTCAGGCGCTGGGTGCGTGCTTCATCTTCGCGGGCCTCGGCTTCTAACGCCGCGCGCAGCGGCGCGGCAAAGCCGCCCCAGCGTCGACCGGCCAGACGCGCGAAGTGTTGTTCCAGGATCTCGACGCCTGGATCGGGTTCGAAGATCTCGATGTCGTCGGGCGGGAGCGGGATGCGCTCGGCATGCACAACGACACCCACGGCTCCGGGCTCGCGGTCCGGTGGACGGGCGTCTTCAGGTACTTGCGAGACTTTGTTGGCGACGAGGTGGCCCTCACCGAGAGAGCACGAAAATTCGAGGTGGAGCTGCGGAAAACGAAGGGACAGCCCTTCGCCGGCTGCCCAGCGAGTGGGCGTCGTCCAGACGATGAGCGACTCGGCTGCGCAGTTATCACGCAGACGAGCGAAGCGAATTTCGATTGGTCCAGTTGCGAGACCCGGCACATTGTTCGCTTCGCCGTAGAGCCGCATCCAGGCGGTCAACGTCGTGCGAACTGTCGTAGCGAGCTCAATCCGAAGCGACGGAATCGACTCGGTGAGCCAGCGACCGATGCCGGGCCGCCTGAACCGTCGGCGACGACGATCGGGTGGCACGGTCCCCCCATCGGACACTCGCAACCCCGTCAGAGGAACGAGTGCCGCACACGTGAGCGCGGGGCGCGTCACATGCGGTGGAAAAGATGGTCACTCCAAGTATACATGGTGCGGCCGCTGTGACGGAAGTTTTGTTCGTCGACCCGCTGTCAAGCGCTGGTCCCGAGCAGCTCACGCGCCCGGTCCAGCAGTTCCGCCAGCTGTTCGGAGTCGAGGACAAGGAACGCAAGCGGCGCGTCGTTGCGAGACGATTGGATACCGATGGCGGGTAAGCCGCGGATCGAAAACCCGGTGCACGCGAAGCCAGCTTCGGCGTCGACGCGCAGCGACGGCAAACCCGTCGGCTGGTCAGCCTCGGGGAAGGCGGGCGCCGGTTGGCCTTCCGCGAGCAGGCCGCGCACGTCGGCGGCAAGGTGGGCGAGCACGAGGCGATCGGCCAGCACGAAGCGGGCTTCGGTCCGCGCATCGGCCGCGGTGAGCACGAGGGCTTCGTCTTCGCGGTGTTCGCCGTCATCTTCGTTGCCGCCAGCGGACTCCCAGTCGAGCGTCCAGACGGACGGCCTAAGCACAGGCGCGACGCCGCCCGCCTGATCAGGCGGGGCACGATCCTCCAGGGCCGCCCACGCGGCGCCTTCAGCGGCCGCCGCCTCGAGCGCGAGGAGCACGTTCTCGCGCTGGTCACTCTGCAGCAGCAGATCGGGAAGGGCGCGGAGCAAGACTCGGTCCCAGCGTTCGAGCAACGCCGAGCGCTCCTCGGGCGGCAGCTCTTCGCGCAAGAACCGCAATTGCGCGGCGAACTCACCCCACTCCTCTACGCCTGCCTCGGCGGCGGCGCCGTGTCTCAGAAACTCACGGATGCGGCGCAGGAGCGCCTCGTGCTCTTCGGGATCCGACCCGTGGCCGAAGCCCGCACTCCCGCCCGGAGCTTCACTCATATGGGTGAGGGCATCTTAGCGCGCTCGGACGGCAGCCTACGGACTTGTGAACTGGCCGCGCGCGAAGCGGACCACCCTGCGCACAGGCAGGTGGACCATCGAACGCGCGAGCTGTGGCAGCGCCTCGACCGCAATCTCGCGCGGCCGCGCAAAGCGTCCTTCAGCGAATGTCGTGCGAGAGTCGATCGCGCGCCGCAGATCCGCGGGCGTCCGACCTGGGAACCGGGTTCGCGCCAGGCCGACGATGCCGAGCATGTGTGCGTCGGAGCCGCCCAGGCTCGCGAGGTGGTGCTGGCCAGCGAACTTCAGCGCGTGTGGTCGGGACGCACGCCCGGCGAGGCTCGCGTTCAGCACCTCCAGACCGGCGAGCCAGTTGTGCGCGACCGCATCGAGCATGGCGCGACGGCTGAGCGAATGTGTCCAACGAGTAAAAGGGTGGGGCGCCAGGCAGACGCCGCCGCGTTGCAGGACCCAATCGGTGGTGGCCGCGAGACTTCGGAGCGCGGGTGGCCGATCTTCGATGAACAGGGCGAGCAGATGGCCGTCACGTGTCGTCACTTCGACGCCAGGGATTACCTGCACGCGCAGCGCTTTC
>JAFAPL010000664.1 GCA_019247135.1 Chloroflexota bacterium
ACAGCCGCATGCACCCGATCCGTCATGAGCGGCCGGAGTTGCTCGATCAGGTCGCCTGCGATTTCCCCGATCTACGGCTGATTGCCTGCCACGCCGGATGGCCGTGGGCGACCGAGTTCGCCGCAGTCGCCCGCCGCCATCCCACGGTCTACCTCGAGTTCGGAGCTATCGCCCCGAAGTATGTCGCGCGTCCTGGCACCGGTTGGGACGCGATGTTCGGTATGATGTCGAACCTCCTTCAAGATCAGATCCTGTATGGAAGCGATTGGCCGATGATGTCGCCTGAGCGAGCGATCGCAGAGTGGCGCCAGTCCGGGTTGTCCGAGGCCAGTCTCAGCGCATTGCTCTCAGCCAACGCTCGCAGACTATTTGGGCTCGGTCCTGAAGTCTAATCACTGTCGGAACGTGAATCTGACGCTCTCAGCAGAGCTCGACAGGGCAGCATCCGAGGCCCCGACCAAGACATTCATCCGCACACGAGATGAAGAGCTCTCGTATGCGCAGTGCCTTGCACGCGTTCAAGTGCGTGCGCTCCGCCTTAGAAGCTTCGGGATCGAGCCCGGCGACGCCGTCGCGCTCTTGATGGACAACAGCGCCGATCAAGTCGTGACCTGGCTTGCATTGAACCGACTCGGCGCAGTCCATGCACCGCTCAACACGGCACTCTCAGGGGCTCGCCTCGCGCACGCTCTCTCCGTCGTGGAGCCAGTGGTCGTTATTGCCGACGAGCCCTACGCGGACACGGCGAGGACTCTGATCGAGGACCAACGACTCAAGACGCGCGTGCTCGATCCAGCCGACTTGACTAGCGCCCACTGCACCACCGGCATCGCGTCCGCGGTGTCTAGCGTACCGGCCGACCGGGGCGATCTCGAGACGGCGACGTTGCTGTTCACCTCGGGCACGACCGGCGCGCCGAAGGCGTGCGCGTTGTCCAACCGGTACCTCGTTCGGCAGGGAGAACTACACGCGAAATACATTGAGATCAGCTCCGATGACGTTCTGTACTGTCCGTTCCCACTGTTTCACATCGACGCCGCAACGCTGACGGTCTCAGCCGCCCTCGCTGCTCGGGCAACGGCCGCCCTCGGCAGACGGTTCAGCGCTTCCGGATTCTGGCAAGAGGTGCGGAGGTTCGAGGCGACCATCTTCAACTTCATGGGCGCGACCCTCACGATCCTGTGGAAACGCGATACCTCCGGTCACGATCGCAAACACCGCGTTCGGCTCGCGTGGGGTGCCCCGATGCCAGACTGGCAGAACGACTTCGAGTCACGCTTCGCAATCCCGCTGCGGCAGGTCTACGGACTGACCGACGGCGGGGTGCCTGTCTACGATCCGCTTCGAGAGGGACAACGGCGCGGCCGCGCCGGGCGCGTCATCGAGGAATACGAGCTCCGTATAGACACAAACCAACGTCGACAGGGAGACGCCGCCGACGTCGGAGAGATCCTGGTCCGCGGCCGCGAGCCGGGCCTCGTCATGAACGGCTACTTCCGAAACCCCTCGGCAACGGCGCAGACGATCGTCGACGGATGGGTGCGGACCGGCGACCTTGGATCACTCGACCGCGACGGCTTCCTGACCTTCCATGGTCGCCTGTCCGACTCGATCAGACGTCGCGGCGAAAACATCTCTGCCTTCGACGTGGAGGAGCTCGTCGCCTCGCACCCTGGCGTGCTCGAAGCAACCGCGCTCGGCGTACCCAGCGAGCTCACCGAGGAAGACGTCATGGTCTGTGTCGTCGCGCGCGAGGGAGCGCACCTTGAACCGGACCAATTGCATCAGCACTGCCGGGAACACGGGCCGTCGTACATGGCGCCGCGATACATCCGATTCGTCGACGAACTCCCGAAGACCCCGACGCAGAAGGTCGAAAAGTTTCGACTGCGCGACGAAGGAATCACCGCCGACACGTGGGACAGCGAGCGTCGTACCTGAGTTCACTCGCTGAGCGCAGAGTCCGTGGCCCGGACCGCGCCGCCGGGAACAGGCCATAGCCGCTTTCGAGGCCGTGCTCGGCCTGTACGCGGGCGACCTGCTGGACCGCTCCGACGTGCCGGATGGTGGTGGCCGTACGGACCAGAACCTTTCGCACGCCAGTCCCTGACGAGTTATCGGCAGCGTGGACCGGATATGTCAACATGCTGGAACCGCAAGTGAAGGATTGGCCTGCGCCTACGCGAGTGGAATCAGTTGAGCGGTATCGAGCAGGAGCGCAACGAGAGCACTCAGGCTGCGCCGGCACGCTCCGGGAGTGGACTCGGCCAGTTCGAATTACTCGCTGGTGCGCATGCCGCCGATCTGTCGGAGCAAGCCGAGCGCGTCGAATCCCACCCATTGCTCTCGGAGTTTCCCACCACTCAGGCGAGCCAGCCAGATGCGGGTGAAGGTTGCAACCGCACCCGTGGGTTGAATGCCCATGAATTCGTTGCGGTGGCAACCACGCATCGTTCGCCGCACGACGACTGCGTCGCCGTCCGCTACAAGGTCATCTTCACTGGACTGGATGTCGGGGAACGCATTGATCAGCATGCCGATGGTG
>JAFAPL010000791.1 GCA_019247135.1 Chloroflexota bacterium
CGCGATGGCCACGATCCGCTCACGTGTGGCCGGCTCAAACGTCTGCGGCCGACCAGTGCTTACTTTTGGGTTCAGGCTCTCGAAGCCATAGTCATTGAACGCGTGGATCACACGCCGCACCTGCGCCTCGTCCGTTTGGCAGGTCAGCGCGATCTGGTACACGGGCGTGTACACCATCGAGGCCAACAGAATGTGCGCCCGCTGCCGCAGCGCTTGTCGGCGTGACTTCCGCAGATGCGCCAAGAACTCCATCTCGCCCTGCTCCAGCGGACGAACGAACAACGATGGCCGTGCCATGCAGCAAGTTCTGTGACTTCCATCATGGACGACCGTCGCACCTCACCGGAAGCCCCCAATCCGGTCAATTTTTCCCGTACACCACAACTAGCTGCCTGTGCGCTGATCCTGCTTGCCCATGGGTGGTCCGCCTGGTGGGTGACGCCGGCCCATATCCGCTGCTGCCTGGCTTGATTCTGATCACGGCGATACTGCAGGCCATTGTCGGTGATGCGATGCTTGGGTGCGCGTTTGGCGCGATAGCTGGGTCCCTCAATAACGATCTGGTGGGCGGCGTCGCCAGCCGGTCCAGCGCGGAATTGCCCAGGATTGCCAGGCGACTTCACTGGCGCGCCAGTCCCCCGCCGACGCACCGCGCGGGCGCGGATCATCGAGCGCACCGTAAGCAGCAGCACGATCGCGACGACTTGGCCGCCGAGAATGACGCGGTTCAGGTTGATGGCCGGGTGCCAGGTGACCGTCTCGCCTTTGATCACATACACACCAGCCGGCGTCGCCGAGAGTCCGAGCCCGCCGCCAAACGAGGTATTGGCCGCCGACGCACTCCCCCCGCTGCCACCGAACCCGCCGAGCACGCTCGCCACGGGGATGATCGTGATGCCGTTCTTCTCAATGGGCTCCCCGAACACACGTTTGATTGTCATGAGGTCGTGTGCTTGCGCGAGCAATTCCTGGACGTGCATTGGACGGTCCTCTCCGTTGCCACAGCCAAGCGTAACAGGACGCTAGCTCCACAGCTGTGGGAGGCACGCGACTATTGGGTGGCGACGTCTTCCACCCGGTCTGCGGCTCAAAGCTCACCACTTGCGGGAGATGCGAGCCGAGTCTGACGCCATGTTGTCCGCGGTCGTCGAGTCGTGGGAGAGAGCAGGTGACGACGACCTCGACCAATTGTTCTCGGTGTATCTCTACCGCATTGCGCAGTGGTCTCACGGCCAGACCGAGATGAGATTCACGGCTCAGGACATCGGCATATTCAAGAGCATCCCGCGCCCGAACTCCCGATCTCCGAGCGCTCGGCACGATCTCGCCGCACAAGCGGCAATACCGATGCTGCCCTCCTGGGACCAGTCCGCGCGCAATGCTCGACGCACGAGGTTCCAATTGGACGCGCCGGTTCCGGCTGGGCGTGCGTTCTTCGAAAATGGTGACGTTCATGCTAGCGGAGCTGAGACAGCTCAGGAAGGAGGCGTTCCCAGGGAGATGGGAGTCGTTCGCGTCCTCCGACCCGGAGACCCTTTAGGAACTCCCGTCGCGGAGGGTATCGATACGTGTCCGAGTTCTACGTGGCGGCACTCATCTACTACACAAACAAGTTCGCAGGCGAGGAGCTCCGTGCTGCGCGGAGGCGACTTTTTCGTGCGCCTATACCCTCCGCGTAAGCCGTGTTCGAGTACCGTACCAGTGGATCGACATTCAGGGCCGAGGCGACAGTGACGCGATGTCGGCTTTCACCTTGGTTCGCGATGCGATGTCTGGCTGTGTCCTGCAGCAGCTGCCGGCATCAAGCAGGCCTTACAACGACGGTCACGAGAGGACCCTCGCCGCGTTGCCGAAACAGCTGGGAGCGCGTTCAGCATGAGCGATCTCGATGCAGAATTGGTAACTGTCGGCGGACTGTTTGACGACAGCTCGGTGGCGATCTATACGGTCCCGGTGTGCCTGCGGAATTTCGCGTGGCGAGCCGAACAGATCGAGCAGCTCATCAGCGACATTAGAGACGCAATCACTGACAACCTGGGAGGCTGCTTCCTGGGAAGTCTGATCGTCACCCGGCGCACTTCCACGAGACCTGATTACGAAATTGTCGACGGCCAGCAGCGCCTGACAACGCTGTACCCACTGCTGAGGTTTCTCGCCCAGACCAGTGCGTCATCCGACGAGTCCCACGAGGACCGAGTGCGTTAGCAATCGTGGCCAAAGGCGACAGAGGCGCTTCGGAAGATGGCGGTCGAGTCCTGGTGGCTGTACCCCTTTTGGTGGTCAACCTCCGATTGGTCGACGCCGGGCATTGGTCGGCTTTATGCGGCCGAGCTCGCGCGCAGTTACGGTGTTGATGATTCGGCACGGGTGCGAGAACGGCGGTAGTGCCGCGCCACGCGGGCGCGATTCCCGCAGATGTTCGGAGTACACCACTGCCGGCTCGGCGTGTCGGCTACGAACAGCATGCTGCACATCGGGTTCGCACAGCGGCGCAGGCGCGTGGCGTCGTCGCTTGTCAGGACTTCGATAGCTGAGCGCGCCGCCGCTGCAACAGCAACCGAGGCGGCGTCGGTCGTGTGCCAGTCTTCGGCCTGGCAAAACTCGCCGCCGACAAATGTCAGCCGCGGGCTTGTAGTCGCTGTTGACGCGGCGGCGTTGATCTCAGCGAGCGCAGTGGGTGGCGGTCGCTGATGCTCCAGGTGCGCATCGAGCACCGCGCGGATGGCGTCGCGTAGGGTGCGGGTAGCCGCCGGGCTCGGCCGCGCGGCTCCAGCGGGCAGCCGCGCGGCCTGAAGCTCCCAGAAGCGACGCACCTGCGTCGCGTCGGCGAGGAGGTCGGTTGGAGGATCGGTAACGGTGACGAGCGTATCCGCCAGGTCGAGGGCGAGCGGCTCACCACCGAGCATGAAGCCGGCAGCCTGTGCCGCGCGCGGCGTCGGCGGTCGGGGGTCGCGGGGTGTCTGGGGTGGGCGCGTGTGGGCCATCCACCTAATGCTAGCAAATAACTTGCAAGCATTAGTTGAGACTGCTAGGCTGAAGAAGGCATCGCCCTAATGCATAATCAGGTCAACTATACATTAGTCACAGGAGTCTCTATGTCCGTTGCTCATCGTTCGGTGTCCGTCGACGGCACCCGCGTCTTCTTCCGCGAGGCCGGCGCTCCCGAAGCACCCACGCTCCTTCTGCTGCACGGTTTTCCGACCTCTTCGCACATGTTCCGCGTGCTGATTCCCATGCTCGCGGATCGCTATCACGTCGTAGCGCCCGACTTGCCTGGATTCGGCTTTTCGGACGCGCGATCAGTTCGCTTACACCTTCGACCATCTGGCCCGGGTCATCGATCGCTTCACCGAGCGCATCGGCCTCCGCCAGTACGCGCTGTTCGTCTTCGACTATGGGGCGCCTGTTGGTTTCCGACTCGCGATTGCGCATCCCGAGCGGGTCACCGCGCTCATTTCCCAGAACGGCAATGCGTATGAGGAGGGCCTGAGCGACGGGTGGAACCCCATCCAGGCGTACTGGCGGGAGCGGTCCGCAGCTAACCGCGCCGCGCTGCGCGATTTTCTCACAGCGAAAGCAGCTCGCCACGAGTGAGTTGTTCGGGCACGTCGAACGAGTAGCGGCCCAGCATATTTACATGCTGAAAAGCCGAGGGTCAGATCCGCTCAACGTCGTCGGGCCGGCCCTCCAGATCCACTCCACCTGCGCTGGGCCGCGCTCCCTATAGCGTTTGTTCGACAAGATCACGCATTGGCTACCCGCACCCACCTAATCCTCGTGGCCTCAAGGTGCGTCTCATTCGTCTTACTCCTTCCCTCGCGGGCCCGTCCCAGACACGCACCTAAAGGTGCCTTTTGTAAGCACACCCCTACACACTTACGATGCTGTTACGCACTAGAAGTTAGGTTAGGGCAAATGAGCGAGCAACCAGACAGCCATACCGCCGGCCGACAGGTCGTCATCGAGATGTGGACGGACCTTGGCTGTCCGTGGTGCTACCTGGGCAAGCACCGTCTGCAGACTGCGATCGAACGCCACCCGGATGCGGATCGGTTCGTGATCAGGTTGCGGTCCTTCGAGCTCAACCCCAACGCTCCGCGCCGACCGGAGACTATCGCGAGCGCCTTCATGCGCTCACACGGTGGTGACATGGAAACGGTGAGGCGTGCCGAACGGCAAATCCACGCGCTGGCGCACAGCGAAGGTCTTCCGTTCTCACTGGAACGGCTTAACGCGAACACCTTCGACGTTCACCGTGTCCTGCAGTATGCGAACGAGGAAGATCGCGGGCTCGCCTTCTTCTCGCTCGTGCAGGACCGCCACTTCGCGGGCGAGATGGACCCGTTCGACCCCGATGAGTTGGCGCGCGCCGCCAAGACCGTCGGGTTGTCTGCGCACCGCGTGCGGGAGGTCCTGGCCAGTAGTGAATACGGCGCCTCGGTGCGTTCCGATCAGGCCGAGGGGCGTGCGCTCGGCATTACCGGCGTCCCCTTCACGGTGTTCGACCGACGCTTCGCCATGTCGGGCGCACAGTCCGTTGAGGCCTATGCGGAGGTGCTCGCAAAGACGGTTCCACTGACACGACGACTGACCGCTACAGGAGGACAGTCGTGTACGACGCCGCTGAGACGAAACCTCAAATGATTACCTCAACGTCATCCGAGACGAAACTACAGGTGATCACTTCAACGCCGACTGGCTCGTGTAACCCCGAAACCGGCGCGCCAGCCGGCGCGACCACCACCGCCCGCGCAGCGGACGACGACGAGGACTAGCAGCGTGCCCACAATTGCCATTGTCGGCGCGGGTCCGGGGCTTGGACTCGCGTTGGCGCGAACGTTCGGCTCCGAAGGATTCAACGTCGCACTGATCGCCCGTAACGCGGCGAAGCTGGACAACCTGGTTAGTCAACTTGCCGCCGAACAGATCTCGGCGGCTGCCTGCACCGCCGACCTGACCGACCGACGAGCACTGCGACAGGCACTCCACTCCGTCGCGAAACGGTTCGACGGGATTGACGTACTCGAGTACTCGCCCGCGGCCGCTACTGGTCGACTCACACCAGTCGACGTCCACCAGGCTTCTCCCGAGAATGTTCAGCCGCAAATGGAGTTCTACGTCTACGGTGCCATGACAGCCGCAGCCGCCGTGCTGCCCGCCATGCTCGACGCAGGCAGAGGCACGTTGCTGTTCACGACCGGCGGCGGATCCATCCGACCGGTCCCGTATTTCGGCAACGTCACCGCCGCCACGGCGGCGCTCAGGAACTGGGCATTGAATCTGGGATCCGCGGTCTCCACAAGCGGCGTCCACGTGGCGCACATCGCGATCGACGTGTGGATCGGCGATGAAGCACCCGAGGGAAAGGACAGCATGCCCGCCCGCGACATCGCCCCGCTGTACTGGGAGCTCCACACCAACCGAACTGAGCACGAGCTCGTCGTGCAAAAGTAGGTCCGTCAGACGTCGGCTAGCTACCACTGCGCGCGACAGCGGTTCGCTTGCGGCCAACGCCTGTCACCGCGTGGACCCCACGATTCTCAGCGACCTCGGCGTGATGAGCAGCAGCCCACCCGGCCAAGGCGGTCACCGCCTCCAGCAGCGATCTACCCAGCGGAGTCAGGTCATACACCACCCGAGGCGGCACCTCGGCAAACACCGTTCGACTGATCAGCCCGTCTCGCTCCAGCTCCTTCAGCGTGACGGTCAGCATGCGCTGGGAGATACCCGGGATACTCGCCAGCAGCTCGGAATAACGCAGCGCCCCGCCGCCGAGCGTACTGATGACCAGCACCGTCCACTTGTCACCAACGCGATCGAGCAACTCGCGAATGAACGCGCTGTCCTCCGGCCAATATCTGCACGGTCCAGCCATCGTTCGCTGTTCACCCATGGTTGCGCTTCGCGTCGGTGTTTACAGGAAAGTATGTTACCAGACCGGCAGTAACAAAAGAGCGGCCCTGGGATCGGCACTACCCGTCGACAGCGGCTACTGCCCCGATAATCGAGCACCCCGCCCAGGTCGGGACTGGGATCAGCATGCAGCCGAGTCACGCGTACCGATATGTTGTGAGCCTCATCCGCGGCGGGCTGCTTGCCCAGGCCAGTTCAGCGGGGCAGTACGACCTCGGACCAGCATGTGCTCAACTCGGCGTCGAGGCGATGCGCCGCGTCGACGAAGTCGCTGTTGCGGGCAGACATATGACGGAGTTGCGCGATCGCACGCGGCATTCGGTCACGCTGGCGGCCTGGAGCGCAGACGGACCAACCATCATCCGGTGGCTTGACGGCGCGTACTCGATCCCGGTGCGCATCCGTGCTGGAACCAGACTGCCGCTAGTTGCCTCCGCCGTCGGACGTGCGTTCCTGGCTTATCTGCCTCCGGATGCAACCGAGCCGGTGCTGGAACGGGAGCTTGAATCAGGCATCTCACAGGTCGCATCCGCTGAAGACATTGACCGGCTGAAGTACGAGGTGCGTTGGCGGGTCTGGCGAATACGCGCGAGCTCTTCGTGCAGGGCTGTGCTCCCCTCGCCGCGCCAGTGTTCGATAACGAAGGCCAACCGGTGCCGGTGATGGCCCTTGTCGCTCAGATCGTCGATCTACCCGCGCCAGCCACGCCGGACATGGAAGCAGAATTGCGAGCCGCCGCCCAGGCCGCCTCGGTGCAGCTGGGGTATTTGCTCGAAACGCCGGATCAGGTTTGATCCGGCGTTCCGATGTCATTTGTATGGCCCCCGTTTGCCAGGGCTGGCGTACATATGATGTCTCGGCAGCATGCTACTTCAATCACAGACTGCAACGCTGGAGCCGGCGAGGACAGCCTGCGAGGACAGCGGACACACGTCCAGATGTCGTATCGAGCTGATATTCGGGGTTACAACAGCCGCCGCTTGTGGCACAACTCGGGTGCAACTTTCGACAGCGGCCGCGAAAAGCGCCTCTACCGGCTGGCGATTGGCAGCGACGAAGGCAATTTGTGCGACTCCACGGAAGCCTTCGCCGGCGCGAGCACGCCGTCGCAAAGCACGCGCACGCCGCCGCGTCAGCGCACTCCAATGAGAAGTCATCAATTATGAGGACACATCAATATGGAAGTGGCGTGTGTGCCATTCAGGCCGTAAAGGGCACTCCGGTCAACCGGGTCCAGGCGACCACCGCCGCCAAAACCAGCAAGACCAGATTGCCCGCGATCATTGGATATTCCTTGCGACGGGCGTGCGTGTAGGCCGCACCGAGCATGATGATCACCAAACCGCCAGCCGCCAGCGGCACGAGAACCGGTGCAATGTTGAGCAGCGGTGGAATGATCAATCCTATCGCCGCGAGCAACTCCAGCACCCCGATGCCCCGGATCGTGGCGGCGTTATAGTCCTCAGTCCAGCGCATCCCAGAGGTGGCGAGCTTTTCTTTCGATTGGGTGAGCTTCATAACCCCGGCCGCAAAGAACGCGAGCGCCAGCAGTGCAGTGACAATCCATACGACGAGATTCATGGACGTCGCCCTTTCAGGCCGTGGCCGCCGGCACGTTGGCTACCTGTTCGACGACTTCGGCCTCGATGAAGATCTTGATCTCGTGACTCACGACCAGCCGGTTGTCAGCCAGCATGTCGAACTCCATGCCGAAGTCCTTGCGGTTGATCTGGCCTTCGGCGCCAAATGAGACGCGATGGCCCATCATCGGATCATTGACCTCGCCGTAACGCTGGAGATCGAGCGCGACGGGCTTCGTAATGCCCTTGATCGTCAGATCACCCGTGAGCGTGTACAGGTCCTGCGACTTCGGCTGAATTGACGTGCTTTTGAAGGTGATCGTCGGATATTTGTCGAGCTCGAGGAAATACGACGAGCGCAGATCATTGTCGCGTTGCGGATTGTTGGTGGTCAGGCTCGCGACATTGATCGTCACTTCCAACGTGGACTGTTCCGGGTGTGCCGGATCGACGTCGCCCGTGGTGGCGACTTCCTGAAAGTGGCCGCGCACGGTCATCATGCCGAAATGCTTGGCGCTGAACTCAACCTGGGTGTGCATCGGATCGACGGACCAGGGCATGGGTGAGAAAGCCTCCGTTTGGGGTATTGGGCCAAGCGGCCCACTCGGTCCAGTAAGATGAACCCATTGTTCCGCTTACCCGCCACTATACGGAACGGCTGGTTCCGTTTGCAAGACTTTCGCCGGTGACCGTGCCCCCTCGACCCTTGCGCGCCGACGCCCAGCGGAACCGCGCCCGCATGCTGGAAGCCGCTCGCACGGTCTTTCAACGCGACGGTCTCGCGGCCCAGATGGACGCCATCGCCGCCGAAGCCGGCCTCGGCGTGGGAACGCTGTATCGCCACTTCCCCACGCGCGAGGCGCTGATCGATGTGCTCATCGCGGAGCGCATGCAACAACTGCTGGCGAGTGCCGAGTCGGCTGCAAATAAGGTCGACCCCTGGGCCGCGGTTGAAGACCTGCTGTGGCGGTTTGCCGCCTTCGAAGCGGACGACCGTGGCATGGCTGACATCCTCTCGGACTACCGGGCGCGGGCGATGGACGTTCCCGATGCGCCGGTCGCCGCCTTCATGGAGCGTCTCAGCGCCGCTGTCGCCCGCGCACAATCCGCCGGCGCCATGCGGGCGGACATTTCAGCAATGGACGTATTGACCGCAGTCTGCGGCCTCGGCAAGATGGTCGGCCCAGCCTCCTCCAACGATCCGGACCAGTGGCGTCGCCTTGTCGGTGTGCTGCTGGATGGATTGCAGCGGCCCACGTCCCTACACGCCTGAAGTCCTATCGAATCCACCTGAGCACAAGCGTAGGCGCGACAGTGGTGGATCAGCAGATCACATCCGAGTTAGGCGACCGTGATGATCTGACATGATGCCATCATTACCCAGTTGCTCCAGGTCTATATAACTGCCGACCAGCACCGGACCTGAGTGATGAGGCGCGTCGGTCTGGCCAGTCCATGACGGAATTGGTCCGATAACTGATCGACAACCACCTGCGCGGTACCGCATGTTGTCAGCCGAATTCGTTGCGCACGGTTTGGCCGTATTCTGTACCGATGAGGTTGCATGTTGCTGCGACGATGTCTTCAAGTCGGCAGCATCGAAATTCGGAAAGAGTGTGCGAGAGTAGTGCTCAGCGTCAGCGTCGGACATTGCGAACCGTCTGACGCCACGACCACTGTAATCTGAAAGCCTCGCTGCGGACGTGCCCGCGAACGGAGGTGGAATCTCCAACCGAACGGTGAAGATATCACCGATCCTAAAACGCGCTGTACCGCGGTTATCATCGAGTACCACCTCTGATGGTGACACCAAAACAGGCGGCGTCGCCGTCGGCAAAACTCCAGTTCCGGCCACGCTAGTGACTGCCACATGGCTAATATCCGTTTTGGACCCGACCATACTGACAGTGGTTGAGTTCGATATCGCCGAGGCCACGGTGCGGCAATACGTGCGCGAGCGGAAGCGCGCGATGGGGCTGCGGACCAGCCCCGAGGTGTACATCCCCCAGCAGTACGCCTGGGGTGAGGAGGGTCAGGTTGATTGGTACGAGGCGGAAGCGGACCTGGAT
>JAFAPL010000828.1 GCA_019247135.1 Chloroflexota bacterium
CGGTCTCGCGCTCGCCTGGAATACCCCGCTGTCCATCCCGGGCGTGAGCACGTGGGCCGGCCTGATGCCCGGGACGCACATCATCGGCGGCGCCTTCGTCGCCGGCGGCCGCGCCGTCGATTGGTGGGCCTCCGCCACCGAGTCTGACCTGTCGCACGTGTTGAGCCTCGCCGAACGCGCACCCGCCGGCGCGGCTGGCCTCGTCTGCTTGCCCTTCCTCGCGGGCGAACGTTCACCCTTATGGGATGCCTCAGCACGTGGTGCGTTCATCGGCCTTACCTTCGAGCACGGAGCCTCGCACCTGGCGCGCGCGGTGTTGGAGGCGACGGCATTCGAGCTCCGCCTCCTCACCGACGCAGTTCTCGGCGCCGGGGCCCGAATCGATGAACTGCGCGTCTGCGGCGGCCAGGCGCGCAGCCGATTGTGGAACCAGGTCAAAGCCGACATCACCGGCCTCCCCGCACGTGTGCCGCGGCTGCCCGAAGTGGCGCTCATGGGCGATGCCATCTGCGCCGCGATCGGCATCGGCCTCTACCCTGACCTGGTCCAGGCAGGCGAAGCGATGGTGCATATCGCCGAGGTCATCCAGCCGAACACCGCCGTACGCGAAATCTACGACGAGCTCTTCGGCGTGTACCGCGCCGCCTACGGCGCCTTTAAACCCTTTTTCGAACCCCTCGCTCGCGCTGGCTACTCGTCCAAAGCTTCGACGTCGAACGCGCCGTGAAAGAGCAGAACGAACAGGCACGGCCCGTCCTCCGTCGCCTGGTGGCGCATCGGCTCTCCCGCGGGAAAGTGTGCATACGAGCCCGGCCCGATCACCTCGCCATTTGCCTCGAGCTGGCCTTCGAGTACGACGATGGTGTGGGCCGCCGTGTGGCGATGCAGCCGACCTTTCAGCCCTCGGGGATATCGCACCACGTAGTGCTCCTCGCCCGAGACCGGGTCTTCGTACAGCAACCGCAGCGCAATGGGCCTGTCGTAGACTGCCGCCGCGGCCGCGCCTGGCTCGCGTAGCTCGAGCGACCGCAGCTCGCCCACGATCGTGGCCGCCTTCTCGCTCATGCGTCCACCGTATCGGCTCAGACCCAGTCGAGCGGAGACTGACGCATCCAGCGCGCGCCCTCCTTCATCCGCTCGGGGTACACGAGTGGGTAGCGCGCGCGGAAGCCGTATATCGCGCGCACCGTGATCCAGTAGAAGAGCGGATGACGGATCGCGTGGTTCACCTGGTCCAGGGCGAGATGCGCGGCCAGGCCGCCGGCCAGGTTGAGGCTCAGACGCGTACCACGCATGAGCAGCCCAAATACCCATTCCCAGGCGTGGAGCGGCAGGATCAAGTAGCGCGTTTCCTCACCTGATCGGCGATTGACGACCAGATCGATCAGATGGTCCAGATCGACGAGGACGCCGGCGATGAGGATGGGCAGAGCGTCGCGCCAGCGATGCGTCCGACGCACCACCAGCGCCGCGAGCCCGAGAGAGACGGCGGCGTGGTAACGCGGGCGCGGCATGCTGCCGATCATTGTGCCTGACGATCAGCTGACGGAGATCTCGGCGACCCACTTGACCCACTGGTAGCCGCGACGGCCGGGCACCACCAGGCGCACCGGGTAGCCGTGTCCGGGCGAGAGCACCTCGTCGCCGACGTGCGTCGCGAGTAACGCGTTGCGCACATCAGCCAGCGGAAACTCGATGCGATGCCCGGTTACCGAGGTCACCGTCACCGCATGCCCCACCTGCGCGTAGGTGTCGAGGATCTCAACGAGCGAGACGCCGGACCAGGCCTGTTCGGTCCACCAGCCGCTGGTGCAGTCGAGTACCGCCTGGACCTCGCGTCGCGGGTGCCTCAGCAAGTCGTCCAGTGACAGCTGGCGCTCGCCCACGCGGAGGCGCCACGTCTCCGCCTTAATCGAGGGGACGCTGTCAAAGAGCCAGATCTCCGCGGGATAGTCATTCGAGGAAAAAGACGCTGCGTGTTTCGAGCCGCTCGGCAGTCGCATCGCGTTCCACAGCCCGGCAAGCGGCTCGACCGCGGTCCAACCGGCTGCTCCCGCGAGCGCAACCACGCCCAGCCGCAGGGCGGTGCGGCGCGATACTACCGGCGCGCTTGCTCGGTTGGGGCGCCGCCTGATCCACGCATGCCAGCCGACGAATGGCAAGAGGCCGATGCCGAGGGCCACGTGGACGTTCATCGGCGAGTAGCCCCAGAACAGGTCGAAAGAAATGATGTTCAGCGTCCACGCCAGGCCGAGCACAACGGTGGCGAGCAGCGCACTGGCAGCGATACAGCCCCAGTAAGTCGAGCTGTCGCGCCCGAGCCTCCGACGCAGGCTGGGCAGGACGATGCCTGTTTTCCAGCCGATCAGAAGAAGCAGCGCGAGCCCCAGCGCACGGTGCAGCTGAAACAACGACACTGCGCTGCCCTGTGGCAGCGCCCAGCCGAGCAGGCCCGACAACACGAGCGCCAGCAACGTGGCAAGGAGCAGGTCATTCGTGACACGCCGCGGCACGGGTGCTCCGTCAGGTCCCATTGTGCCACGTGGGCAGCCTATCCGTAATATCGGTAAGGCCCGAATGGGAATCGAATGGCCCACGCAGGCGTTCTAACTGGTGTACGCCGTGACAACCCGCCCCACTAAAGATAAATGCGACACGGCACCAACTCTTATAGTCACACTATCAAGTCTGAAGGTCCTGACGTGATTCCTCTCGAACGCTTTACCGACGAAGCACGCGAAGCTCTGATGCGAGTGCAGCAGCTGCTGCTCCGTCTTCGACACAACCAGCTCGACGCAGAGCACCTGTTGCTAGCGCTTCTCGGCGAGCCCGACGGTCTGATCAAAGCCGCTTTCGAGCAGCTCGACGGCTTTCAGGCTGCGAAGCTCCTGCAATATTTGCGCAACGAATTGAGCCGACGGCCAGTGGCCGCACAGGCACAGCCGATCTATATCACCGCGCGCGCGAAGCAAGCGATCGATGCCGCGCTGGCCAGCGCGCAGCAGCGTGGCGATCAGTTCGCCAGCACCGAGCACCTGCTGCTCGCGCTACTTGCTGACCCCAATGATGATCTCACGCGTGCCGCGGCCGACGCTGGCCTCACCCAGCAGGCGCTCGCCGCTGCCTTTGAGAAGGTGCGCGGCGGCCGCACGGTCGACAGCCCCACGGCTGAGGGTTCCTTCCAGGCCCTCGACAAGTACGGTACCGACCTGACGGCGCTCGCGACTGCTGGAAAACTGGACCCGGTCATCGGACGCGAGGAAGAGATCCTCCGCCTCATGGAGGTGCTCGTCCGACGTACCAAGAACAATCCGGTGCTGGTTGGCGAACCCGGCGTCGGCAAGACGGCCGTGGTCGAGGGCCTCGCCCAGCGCATCGCTACGGGCCAGGTGCCTGAGCCACTCGAGGGCAAACGCCTTATCGCCATCGACATGGGCCTGCTGATCGCGGGTGCCAAGTTCCGCGGCGAATTCGAGGAACGCCTCAAGGCGGTAGTCGCCGAAACGAAGGCGTCGGACGGGAAAGTCATCCTGTTCGTCGATGAGCTGCACACGCTGGTCGGCACCGGCAACGCCGAAGGCGCGCTCGATGCCGCGAACCTGCTCAAGCCAGCGCTAGCGCGTGGCGAGCTGCGCATGATCGGCGCGACCACCAATGACGAATACCGCGAGCGCATCGAAAAGGATGCCGCCCTGGAGCGTCGCTTCGCACCGGTCTACGTCGACGAACCGTCGAGCGACGAGGCTTTGCAGATCCTGCACGGGTTGAGGGCACGCTATGAGCAGCACCATCAGCTGGGAATTTCGGATGAGGCCCTCGAGACTGCCGTACGGCTGAGCGAGCGCTACATCCAGGACCGCAGCCTGCCCGATAAGGCCATCGATCTGATGGACGAGGCGGCGGCCAAGGTTCGACTGCGCACGGCCAACGAACAGGCCGAGTCTCCAGCCGCGCGCATCAAAAAGCTCAAGGCTGCCGAAGATGAAGCCTGGCAGAACCGCGACTACGAAGGCGCTGCCCAGGCCAAGGCCGACCGCCTCCGCCTGGAGGAGGAATTTCCAGACGCAGCAAGCGTCGATGCGCCTGTCGCCACGGTCACGCCTGAAGATGTCGCGGCGGTGGTCGCAACGTGGACTGGTGTGCCGGTCAAGACGCTCTACACCGAGGAAGCCGAGAAGCTGCTTCACCTGGAAGACGCGCTGCATGCGCGTGTGGTCGACCAGGACGAGGCCGTGGCCGCGGTCGCGGATGCGATTCGCCGCTCGCGGTCTGGTCTGAGCGATCCGCGCCGGCCGATCGGGTCCTTCCTGTTCCTGGGCCCGACGGGCGTCGGCAAGACCGAGCTCGCCAAGACCCTGGCAGACTACCTGTTCGACGACGAGGACGCGCTGTTGCGGCTGGACATGTCCGAGTACATGGAGCCGCACACCGTCAGCCGCCTGTTCGGCTCGCCGCCAGGCTATGTCGGGTTCGATCAAGGTGGTCAGCTCACCGAGGCTGTTCGCCGGCGTCCATACCAGGTGATCCTGTTCGACGAAGTCGAGAAGGCACACCCGGAGGTGTTCAACGCCCTGCTGCAGATCCTGGATGACGGTCGCCTGACGGATGGGCACGGTCGCACTGTCGACTTCCGCAACACGGTCATCATCATGACCTCCAACGTCGGCTCCACGCGGGCGTACGAGAAGCGGCGTGACACGCTCGGATTCAGTACGTCAGCAGAGGTGCGCGAGGACGAGCAGATCGAGCGGCGGCTCATGGACGAGCTGAAGAAGACCTTCCGCCCCGAGTTCCTGAACCGCATCGACGAGGTGATCGTCTTCCATCGCCTGCCGCGGGAGAGCCTGTACCAGGTGGTCGACAAGATGCTTGCCGACCTGCGGGTGCGGTTGGCCGAGCGCCAGCTCACGCTCGAGCTCAGCGAGGCAGCGCGGGCCTGGCTGGTCGACAACGGATACGACGAGGCGTACGGGGCGCGACCGCTGCGACGGTTGATCCAGCGCGAGGTCGAGAACGCGCTCGCACGTCGGGTGTTGTCCAACGAGTTCGCTGCTGGCGATCAGATCAAAGTGGACGTGGCCAAGGACCGGCTGATCTTCGAACAGCTGGCCGCGGCCGAGCCGCAGGCGGCCGCGGCGGTGACCGAACCGGCTCCGCAGGCAGCCTGACGCCGGCAAAAAAGAGGGGGCTTCGGCCCCCTCTTTTTGGTACCCCACAGACGCGATGTATTCGGTGCGGGCGATGAACGCCGCCGAGATCGAAGGCCCCCGCCTTGATGAAGCACTGGATGTCTTCAGCGCCGCCATCGGCTTTCCACGCCGACACACCCGGGTCGTCGGCCTGGGCGACACCATGCGCCGCCACGCGCCTCGGTCAGGCTTCAAAGCACTGGGCGCGTTCGACTCGGCGGACACGCTGGTCGGTTTCACCTACGGGTACACCAGCCAGCCAGGGCTGTGGTGGCGCGAGCAGATCGTTTCCGGCCTCTCGACCGAGCAGCGGGACTTCTGGCTCGCGGACGCCTTCGAGCTCGCCGAGCTCCATGTCCACCCGTCCGCTCAGGGCAATCATCTCGGCAGTCAGCTGCACGACGGCCTGCTGCGCGATCTACCGCACGCGACAGCGCTGCTCTCGGTGATGCACCGCAGCGATCGCGCAAAACAGCTGTATGCCAGTCGCGGCTGGCAGGTCCTCATTCAAGAGCTGCGTTTTTCGACCGATCCGGCCACGCCCTTCAGCGTTCTCGGCCTGGAGCTATAAGCTCGCCCACATGCGGATCGGATTTATCGGGCTCGGGATGATGGGTTCGCGCATGGTCGCCAACCTCCAGAAGACGGGACAGCACGAACTCGTGGTGTATGACGTTCGGCGCGAGGCCGGCGAAGCGGCGCTCGCGGCCGGTGCTCGCTGGGCCGAAACGCCAGCCGATGCGGCGCGCCAGAGTGAGATCCTGATGACGTCCTTGCCGGGCCCGCGCGAGGTCGAGGCCGTTGCGGTTGGTGCGCATGGCATTGCCGACGGCGGACAGCCGGGGTTGATCTGGGCCGAACTATCAACCTCCTCGCCGACACTGATCCGTCGTTTGCACAAGGACCTCGGCGAACGTGGCATCAAGGTGGTGGATGCGCCCGTCTCGGGCGGCATCGCCGGAGCTCAGGACGCGACGCTCCAGATCATGGTCGGCTGCGAGCCCGAGCTGTTCGAGCAGCTCAAACCCGTCCTCGCCGGGATCGGTGACAAGGTCGGTTACATGGGCCTGATCGGCGCCGGGGAGATCGCCAAACTCGTGCATAACCAGATCGCGCTCGTTGTAGCCCAGGTCGTCGCGGAAGGGCTGACGCTCGGCGTCAAGGCGGGAGTCGAACCTGAGCGGCTTCTCGAAGCCATCCGCGGCGGCGCGTACGGTCGCGGCGGCGGGGGCATCGGCAATTCGATTGAGAGCATCGTGTTCACCAGGAACTGGGACTCGCCGCGCTTCGCGTTGGCGCTGGCACGCAAAGATCTTGGGTTGGCGACCGATCTCGGCAATGAAATGGGCGTGCCAATGCCGCTCGCCGCCCTTGCCGAGCAGGCGCTGATCGAATGCCTGAACCGCGGCTGGGGCGGCAAGGACATGACCGCGACCTGGGCGCTTCAGGAAGAGCGCGCGCAAGTAGAGGTCCGCGGCACCACCCGCGTGGCGACTACGTAGTACCTATCTCTGCTGGCTGAGAAACTGCACGAGGTCATTGGTCTGATCGGGCGTCAGGATCGTGCCGAAGGCCGGCATGTTGCGACCGCCGTTCAGGATGCGCCACGTCAACTCATCCGTGCTCAAACGAGTGCCGACGCGTGTCAGATCGGGCCCGCGCTGGCCGCCCACCCCCGCGATCGCGTGGCAATTGATACAACCGCGTTGTTGGTATAGCTGCGCTCCCTGCGCTGCGGGACCGGTCAAACCTTGTGTGGTCTGCGGCGCGAGCTGCGAGACCGTCAGGTCCGGAGACCACGGCGCCGCCGACCCGAGACTCACCAGCGCCGCCACGCTGACCCCAAACACCGCCACGAAACCCACCGCCCATGGGCGACGCCGCGGCGATCGCTCACCGGTGGGCGCCAGGAAGGGCAGCAAGACGAACATGAGCCCGAGCAACAGCGGGAAGCCGATGATGAACCAGTCCTCGACGTTGCTCGGAATGAGCGCCAGCAGCGCGAAGTACCACA
>JAFAPL010000884.1 GCA_019247135.1 Chloroflexota bacterium
CCAACTGGCGGGTGACCTCGTCGGGCGTGCCACTGACCACGCGCCCTCCCCGCGAGGGCCCGTGAACCGGCGGCGCACGAGCCGCTGGGGGTCGTACGCGACGGTGATCCCCATGTAGCAGGTGGGTACGATCCGCGGCGGGGTCGCGCCCGATCGCACGGAAATGTCCGTGTAGCACGCCGAGCTTCCACGCGTACTCTTCTGGACTGTAGTAGTCGCAGTTCCACCACTCGGCATGCCGCGCGACCACGCGCAGGGTGCGTCGCTCGCCCGCGCCACCAATCATCGGGGCTGGTGGCGGCGCCGGTCGCGGCAAGCACACTGCCTGGTCGACGCGGTAATGCTTGCCCTGGAAGGTTGCCGCATCCCTCGTCCAGAGCACCGCACGATGGCGGCCGCCTCGTCGAGTTGCTCCACGCGTCTTCTTGCTGCTGGGAACGGGAAGCCGTACGCGCGGTGCTCGGCTTCGGCGTCTCCGGCGCCCAACCCCAGGATGAACCGTCCCTAGGTCAGCCCGTCCACACCGCGCACCCGCAGCCGCGGGTCGACCACTGCCAGGTCGTCGACGCCCATGCGAAGGTCCCGATGGCGTGGCTGAAGGTGCTGACTCCCGCGCGGATGAACGCGCGCAGCGCGTCGGGCCCGGCCGTCTCCAGGCCGCCCGATGGCGTCCCGTCCGCGCCAGTTGGCGAAGGCTGGCTGCGTCCGCAGCTCGAGTGGCGGCCTGCTGCACGCCAGCCGCCAGCGTCTCCAGGTCGTACGGCTCGCCGAAATAGTTGAGCGAACATCAGCGCTTCCTGTTGGCCGAGCAACTGACGCACTACGACGCGCTCAACCAGGGCATTGATCGCGTCAGCGCCGAGATTGCCAAACGGGTGCGCTCGTCCGAACCAATCATTGAGCGAATAGATGCGATTCCTGGAATCGGGCGCCGAGCAGCCGAGGTCCTGGTCGCCGAGATTGGCACAGACATGAGTTGCTTCCCGAGTGCGGCTCACCTTGCGTCATGGGCGGGCATCTGTTCCGGCAACAACGAGAGTGCCTGCAAGCGTAAGAGCGGCCGTATCCGACGGAGGAGTCCGTGGCTGCGCACAGCTCTGGTGGAGGCGGCGCATGCGGCTGTCCGTGCGAAAGACACCTACCTCAGCGCTCACTTCGGTCGTCCGGCGGCCAGGCGCGGTGCCAAAAAGGCATTGGTCGCGCTAGCTCACTCCATCCTGGCCATCGTTTGGCATCTCCTCCACACGATTGCCAATATGTCGGACCTCGGCACCAACTACTTCGATGAACACGACCGTCAGGAGGTCGCTCGCCGCCTCGTCAAACGACTCGAGGGCCTTGGCTACCGCGTCGCTCTCGGTACGCCCCCATCAACCGTCGCCCCCGTCGCATAGGAGCCCCCACCTGCAGCAGCGACGACAATTTCACAGCACCGGGCCCATTCGATCTGTTCAGCTAATTGGCGAACTGTGGCAATTCGCTCGTCGATCAGTCTCAATGGCTGGCTGGCGCCTTCTAATTTGAAAGAGGATCAGGTCAATTGACTGTCCACGATCACGGGCGCGCCGGATTGCTGCACGAACGCCACCTCACGAATGCCGAGCGTGGATAACAGCTGGTCAGGCACCACGCGCAGCGGACCAGGCGCCGGGGCTGTACCAGGCGACGGCTGCGGGTAGGCGGTGCCCGCGGCGGTGTGGAAGGTGATGTTTCCTTCCACTTTCTGCAACACCTGGTGGATATGCCCGTTCAGGACGGTCACCGAGCCGAACCGGCGCAGCTCGACCAGTGCCTGTTCCGCGTCCGTCGTCGCCCAGCCCCAGGTCGGGTACAGCGCCCACAATGGTACGTGCGCGTACACGACCACCGGTGTGCTGGCGCTGAGTGGAGCGAGATCAGCCTTCAGCCAGTCCAACTGCTCCTGCCCGAGCACACCAAAGCCACCGGCTTTGAGGTTCCACACATTGATCAGACCAACGAAGTGCACGCCCTTGTAGTCGAAGCTCCGCCAACCATTGCCTGTCGTGCCCTGACCGAAACGACTCAAGTACGCCTGACCGTTGTCCACGAAGGTGTCGTGCTCGCCCGGCACGTAGAACGCCTGGTCGACCTTCGCGCCCTTCAGGATCTGGTCCACGGTGTCGTACTGATCGGGTCTCGAGAGATGGCTCACATCGCCGGTGTGAAGCACCAACGCTGGCCGGGTCCGAAGCCGTCCAATCTGGTTGACGGCATGCTGAAAGGTGCCCGTCACATCCATGTTCGGAATGGCGTTGAACCCGATGTGGCTGTCGCTGACCTGGACGAAGGTAAAGCTCCCCTGGTCCTGGTTGCCGGCCTGCGGCAGGGCGCACGAGGAGAGGATCCCGCCAGCGACGGTCCACACGACGCCGGTGCCCGCCCAGGCCATGCACTTGAGAAACCCGCGGCGGTCGACACCGTCGCCGTGGTCGGCCGCGGCGCTTATGTTCTCGAGGGGGTTGGCAATGTGATCGTGATCATGGTTGTGAGTCATATCGCGGCTCCTTTACTGGACCGTCACACGGCCAGTCATAAAGGGATGGATAGAACAGAAGTAGGTGTAGGTACCTGGCTGCGTGAAGGTGAAGGAGAACGTGTCTCCCGTCTCGAGGGCCTTGGAGCCGAACGTGTTGTCCGAAGCGGTGACCGTGTGCTCCACGTCGTCATTGTTTGTCCAGGTGACCGTGGCCCCCGAACCGACGGTGAGGTCGGCGGGTGTGAAGTTGAAGTTCTCGATGGTGAGCCGCGGACCACCAGGTGCGTTCGGGTCGGCGACGGCGAGCGGCTTGGCCGGCGGAACAGTGGCGACGGCCGAGGGCGGCACCGGGGTTGGCAGGCCGGTGGTTGCTGCAAGCCCGGACGGGGCGCAGGCAGCAGCCATCAGCGGCAACAACACGAACGCGACGCCCGCCACCGCGAGACTACGCCAGCGTGAGCGGTGGCGGACAGGATGCGACAGGTCCATAGCAATCTCCTTGTCGACTTGCATACGGGTGGAGTCCAGGTCGGCTCCGATCCGCCGATACATACACCGACACTGACAGTCCGGATGGTTGGGCGAAGTTGAGCCGGTCACGCCGCGCGGCATCAGACCGGCGGCTCGATCGAGATCGGAGCATCGAAGTCGGTGTACTGGTGCTCCATAAAGTGTCCCTGGGCTCGCATCGAGGCATGCCGAACCAGACCGCTCCCGTCTGCCGATAACCGGAACCAGACCGGCGTTTGGCCGACATCCAGAAAGAACGACAGCAGGCGCGTCTCAACTCCGTCGAGCGTCTCGGCATCCACCACATGGACACCGACGTAGCTGCCGCCGAACTTCGGTAGGTCCCAGACGAAGCTGGGCACCGGGGGACTCGTGCCGGAGTCCTCCGCCTGCCAGTTGCCCGAGTCGACCTGGCGCGTGTACCGCGTCGGACCGATCCATACGGTGGTGGCTCCGTTGCTGGGAGTCAGCTGCATTCGGTCGGGCGCCTCGAAGAGGTATGCCGCCTGCAGGAGGGGCATGGCCGGGCCAAGTGTCTCGTCCACGTGATAGGTGTGCAATTGATGCATCCGGTTCTGGACCTGCTGCAGCAACCCTGTTCCATCGGGTGCGGGCAGCGATGGCAGGTCGAACGATGCCGTGGCACCACTGGTCCCGCCAGCCGTCACGTCGATCCGCTCCCCACCGGACAGACTTACGTTCGCGGCGCGACAGGTGCCCGAGCAGGTATCGAGTGCGATAGGCTGGCCTGCCACGGTCATGCTCACTGGCACGTCCGCCGCGGCTTCGGGACCCTGCAGCGGCAGTACGTACACGAGCAGCGTGTTCGGCCCTGGTTGAGCTGGACGAATCGTGAGCCCGACCAGTACCGTGCCTGCGCTGTCACCGAACGTCAGGTCGTCTGCCCGCGGCAGTGCGGGGCTCGGGACCGCTGCGCTGGTCACGGAGGTTGCTGGAGTCCCCGACACAGGTGCCACGGTGGACGCGCCTGAGAGAACGCTCAGGCCGACAACTGCAATACTGGAAGCAAAGAACGCCACAACGGGAAGTCGCGCGGACATGACTGACGGTTGATACACCGTCGCTTGTTCACCGGATTTGAATTCGCACGCTGCCCATCGCAGCTTTGCAAAGCCTGGAGCAAGCGGGCATCACCACGGCAACTCCAGGGACACCAGCTCCACTCGCAACTTGAGTAAGCCACTGCGAATGCGAGTCTTGGTGGTGCCGAGCGGAACGCGGAGCGCTCTGGCCACCTCCCGGTGCGTGAGCTCATCCAGGAATGCCAGCGCCACTGCCTCGCGTTGGAGTTGGGGCAGCGTGCCCACGGCGCCCCTCACGGCCGTCCGTCGCTCATCGACGACCAGCTGGTCTGCCACGTCAGGCGCCTGATCGGGCAGGGCGTTGAGTAGGACTCCCTCCGGGTCCGCGTCTGGCTCAGGCCGGGACCGCCTGCGCCGCAGTTCGTTGATGGTCTGCCGACGCGCGATCTGCACGACCCATGCTCGGAAGGTGCCTCGGCGACGGTCGAAATCGTGCGCGTGACGCCAGACAGTCAGGAAGACGTCCTGGACAATCTCCTCCGCGGCCGGGCGACCGACCTGCCGCGCAGCCAGGCTGGTCAGCAGCGGTCCGTAACGCTCTTGCAGGACCTCGAGTGCCTCGTGGCGGCCTTGGGCGAGCTGCCGCACGAGGTCTTCGTCAGGCACCGGGTGTGCATCAATCGCTGCCACGTGGACCAGCCTACGGACGTGTGTCCGCGCAGCCATCGAGGCAACCCCCCAAATTTGGTCCTGCTGGTCCGCAAGCGTATGCGGGATTTCCCTCACAAAAAAACAGACGGAGTGTGGTGGTTGGCCACACTCCGTGCGCGGTGAAGAGATAGCTACTGCACGACGACCGTGCCGCGGATGAACGGATGAATCGTGCAGCGATAAGCGTACGTGCCGGGCTGGGAGAACGTCGTGGTGAACGTGGTATTCGGCGCCACGTTGCCGGAGTCCCACACCTTGTCGTCACTGGTGACCGTGTGGGTGACAGGATCGCTATTGGTCCACGTAATCGACTGTCCAGCGGAGATGGTGATCGTAACCGGCACGAAGGCGAACTTGGCGATACTCACACTCGTCTGACCCTGCGGAGCGGCGGCCGCTGGCGCCGGAGCCTGGGGCGCAGGAGTCGGGTTGGCCGGTGCGGCCGCTGGCTGGCCTGTGGCGCTGACCGGCACTTTGCCCGACTGGACCACGATCTTACGCGGTGCATTGCCGACGGGGATCGTACCCGTCACGCTACTGCTGGCCAGATCGACCACGGAAACGTTGTTGGAGACTTCGTTGGTCACGTACGCGAAGTGGTTGTCCGAGGTGGCACCAATCCAGTGCGGCATGTCGCCCACCTTCACCGTGCCCATGCTGGCGTAGCTGTCCGGGTCGAACAGGTCGAGTTCGCCCGGTCCCTGGGCGACGACCATGCCCAGCTTGCCATCCGGCGTGAACAACGGATGGTGCGGCGAGGCGCCCGTGGGGATCTGTGTCACGATCTGGTTGGTGGCCCGGTCCAGGACCAGGACCGCGTCGATGCCGGCTTCGGTAAAGAAGACCTCCTGCCCGTCCGGGCTGACGTTGAGAGCCCGCGGCGTGTGGTCGAGCGGGACGGATCCCGTCTCGCTGCCGCTCGGGATATCGATGATCGCCAGCGCCGTGGAACCCGCCTTCTGACTGGCTGCGTAGGCGGTCTGTCCGTCGGCGGTGATAGCCAGGTTGTGAGGTTGGGGCACGGGCACCGTCCAGACCACCTGGTTGCTGCTGGTGTCGATCGCTTCGACCTGGTCGGTGCCAAAGCCGGCCACCAGGACGCGCTTACCGTCGGGCGTGATGGCCAGGCCATGCGGCATCGTGCCGACGTCGATGGTCGAGCTGACTTCGTCAGTGGCTGTGTTGATGAGCGAGACCGTCGAGTCGCCGTCGCTGCTCGCGTAGACCCACTTGTTGTCGGGCGTGATCACCAGTCCATGCGGACCGGTCGGGATGGGGATGGTCTTGGTCACCTGGTTGGTGGCCGTGTCGATCACGGCGACGGTGTTGTCGCCAAACAAACCGACGTATGCTTTTGGCGCAAGAGCGGCGGCTTGTGCCAGGCCGGGTAGCACACCGCCGCCGGTGATCACGGCCACTGCCAGAACCGACGTGCTGACGGCTGCCGCTCGCACTGCACGGCGAGAACGCGGAAGGGGGAGTCCGAAGATTGACATGCGTGCTGTCCTCCGGTGGCTTCAACTGATCGGAAGCACCACTTCGCATCAACGACGTGGTGCGATGGTCCCTCCGCCATGCCTTACTACACCACCTGCGTGCGTTTGGATTGCGGCCGGTAATCAGGCGCTCGCAGGCGGATCAAGGAACATCCGGTTCGACGCCGGAGGTGTATTAGCAGCCGAATCACGCGGAACGGGTACGTGCCGCGTGAGCATCCCTCCAGTAGCCGGAGACCTCAGCTATGCACAATTCCCTCCGTGTCCCTCTTGGGGCACTCGCCGCGGCGGTGGTTCTGGCAGTTGTTACCGGCCTGACTGTCATGGCGCGTGTCGGTGGCGATCCAGCACTGACGGAGCTGCAGATTGGCGCGACGGCCTGGTCGCTCGCGCTCGGTCTGTTCGGGCTCCAGGGCATCGTTTCGGTGGTCGTAGAAGGTCGACAGCTCGCGCCGAGCACCATCCAACCGCACCTCAGCAATTGGGTAAGCGCAGCGATCACCGTCCTCTCTGTTGTGTTGTTTGGCCTCGCCGGTGGCACCGGGCTGGCCATTGTCTCAGGCCAGCCGACGGCCCTTATTGGCTCGGCTGCGGGCGCCGGCTGCCTCGTCCTCGGACTTCTGCTGCTGTTCTACAAGGAGGCCTTTGTCGGCCATGAAGCACATCTTGAACCCCGATATGACGGTGTCCCGTGGTGAGCGCGACCCGGACGCCGTCGCGGATCATCGGAGCAGCCGTCGGACGCTGCTCGGCTGGATGGTGGGGATCGCCGCGGGCGCATTCGCGGTGAGTTTCGGCGTGCCAGCCGCTGCGCTCAAATCGCTCATGGTCGAGAAGCCGCTCATTGCCACCGGCGACGTGCTCACGTATGCGGATGCGACGACCGGTGGCCAGCCCGGGCAGCCGTTCAAAGCCGCGGACCTGCCCGTCAATGGCTCGGTCCAGCTCTTTCCGATCGGCAAGAACGCCAACCAGGACAACCTGGTGCAGCTGGTGCGCATCGCCCCGGGTAACGCGGTGGCCGGTCTGGTGGCCTACAGCGCCATCTGCACCCACCTGGGCTGCGCCGTCAACCAGAAGCTCAACCGCGACAACCTCATTCTGTGTCCGTGTCACGGCAGCATGTACGACCCGGCGAGTCATGCGGCGGTCCGCCGTGGCCCGACAGATCGAGCGCTGCCGGAGCTGCCCATCGCCGACGGCCCGAACGGTACCGTCGTTGCCACCGGCGTGTTCGACGGCCCCATCGGTCCGCAGTAGGCAGCCCGCCATGCTCCAGACATCATCCACCCGGCCGTCAGCACCCAACGACACACCGGACGTGGCCGCTCGTCCACGTACCGGCGGCTGGCTGGAAGAGCGACTTCAGCTCAGCGCGTTGCAGGACAAGTACGGCCGCAAGGCGTTCCCCCTCCACTCCACGTTCTTTCTGGGCGAGATCGCCGCGTTCAGTTTTCTGATTCTCGTGCTGACGGGAATCTACCTCGCTCTGATCTACACACCGTCCATCACGGAGATCACCGTCGGCGGCCAGAAGCTGCCGGAGGCGTTCGCCAGCGTGCAGCTCATCGAATCCATCCCGGCCGCAAACCTGATCCGCAACGTGCACCACTGGGCGGCGCACGTGATGATCGCCAGCATCCTGTTGCACGGGTTTCGGGTATTCTTCACCGGCACGTACCGCAAGCCGCGCGAGCTCACCTGGGTGCTGGGTGTTGTCCTGCTGGGTCTCACGCTGGGCGCCGGGTTTGTCGGCTACGCGCTGCCGTGGGACGCGTTCTCGGTGACCGCAACCGGGATCGGTTTCGGTCTGGCCCGCTCGATTCCGCTGGTGGGCCAATTGCTGGCGGACCTGTTCTTCGGCGGCGCGTTTCCCAGTCTTGGGAGTTTGCCGCGTCTGTACACCATCCACGTGGTGATCATTCCGCTCAGCATTCTGGGTGTGCTGAGCCTGCACCTGCTGTTCGTGCTGAAGCAGAAGCACAGCATGCCGGGCTACGCCAGACCGCTTGCGGAGCCAGGCAAGGTGCTCGGGATTCCGCTGTGGCCGTACCACGCGTTACTCGCGGGCGAGCTGGTGTTCCTGGTGCTGGGCGGTCTGTCGCTGCTGGCCGCGTTCGTCCCGGTCCACCCGCTGGCGGCCTACGGGCCGCCGACCGCCGAAACGCCGTCCGTCAAGCCGGACTGGTACCTGCTGTGGATCTTCGGCGTGCTGAAATTGATTCCAGCCGGCCTCGGCTTCAGCGTCGGCGCGGTGACGATCGGCCCCGAATTCCTGGGCGGCGTGCTGTTTCCCGCGCTGGTGTTTGGCCTGCTGGCACTGGTGCCGTGGCTGGACCGGACCAACCGGCGCGTGCTCGGAAGTGTTGAATATCTTCAACCGCCAACTCAGGCGCCCGTGCGACTGGCGCTCGGCGCTGGTGCGCTCACATTGGTTGGCATGCTGTTGTTCGCGGCGTACTACGACGAGCTTGGACTGACGCTCGGCCAGACCTGGTTGCTGACGCTCAGCGTGCCGCTCATTCTCAGTACCGGCATCTTAAGCTGGATTCGGTTGCGTAGCCGAAGGTGCCCTCGCGCGCGATTCGATCCGACGACGGAGGACTGATAAGCAATTTCAGTCCACGGTCCTCGTGTCGTTCGCAGTGCCAGCGGCGTACTCCATGCCGCCGAGCAGGTGCGCCAAGAACAGGGGTTCCGAGTAGGACTCGCTCGTGTGCCCGCCAGCCGTGTACCACGCGCGGCCAGCGCCGTAGCTGTGGTACCAGGCGATGGGATGATCGCCCATCGTTCCGCCGACGTAGGTTGATTCGTCCAGACTGGCCAGGACGTGGATATCCGGGTCGGCGCGCGGATTCGTCTGGAAGTTGTACCACTCGTCGGTGCGACTCCACAGGTCCGGCAGCGATCTGGTCGAGGGATGGTCGGTGTCTTCTCGGTGGATTGTTGCCGACTGGATGTCGGGATGCGAGGCGAAGTATGCGCCCATCAGGCCGCCGTACCAGGACGAGTCGTACTCAGTGTCAGCCGCGGAGTGGACGCCGACGAACCCATTGCCCGAGGCGATGAAGCGCTCGAAAGCCGCCTGTTGACCGTCGTCCAGGATGTGGCCGGTGGTTAGCAGGAAGATCACGGCGCGGTAGCCAGACAGGACAGGATCCGTGAAGACGGTCGGGTCTTCGGTGGCGTCCACCGCGAGTCCATTCTGGGCGCCGAGGGGCTGGATGGCGGCAATCGCGTCCGGAATGGAGTCGTGCCGGAAGCCAGTCGTCCGCGAAAACGCCAGCACCCGAGAGCTGGCTGGCGGCATCTGGGCATCCGCGGTGGGAGCGACCTGCAGGCCCGGGTGCGCGAGCGCCAGGCCTGTCGCCACCAGGAGTGGCCTGCGGCGCAGCAAACGATTCGCGGACCTCATACGGGTAGTCACTGATGATCAGGCGATGCCAGCCTGGACGGCCAGACGTGCCGCGGCGGTGCGCGACGAGACCTGGAGCTTGGTGAAGATGTGGCTCAGATGGCGCTCGACCGTCTTTTCGCTCAGCACCAGCTCCGCGGCGATCTCACGGTTGCTCCTGGCGAGCGCGATCAGTCGCAAGACCTCGAGCTCGCGCCTGGTCAGACCTCCAAACGCGCGCCCGCTCAGCCGCTGGGCAGCGTCCGCCGCGGTCATCGGCTCGCCACCGTCACCCGCCAGCGCGAAGGCCACCACCTGCTCCAGGGTCATGGCGCGCCCATGGGCCCGGGCTGCTGCCGTCGCGGTCGGGCCGAGCCGGCGTTCGGCCACTTCCAGCCAGCGCTGGAGCCGGTCACGGTCGGCCGGGAAGGGCACGGACCCGACCGCCTCTCGAAGAACGGCCGCGGATTCGGCCAGGCGAATGGCGCGTCCGGGCTGCGTAACCGCCAGCGCCCCGGCAAACCCTTCGATGCAGTGCGTGGTCGCCAGGTGATCACCGGTCTGCCAGGCCAGACGAAGGCTCTCGGCAAACGTTGATCGCGCCCGCGCTGCTTCGCCCTGCGCGAGCGCGTGTTGCGCCAGAAAGTACAGCGACCAAACCACGCCACGAGTGATGCCGAGGTCGCGGCCAAGCTCCACGCTCTCCTCCAGTCGTGCTCGCGCCGTGGGGTGATCACCTCGTGCTGCTGCGAGGCGCCCGAGCATGCAAAGGGTGAGGATCGTCCCCCAACCCGGTCCGGCGGTTTGCAGGGAGGTGAAACTCTGGTTGTTCAGCGCTTCGGCGCTACGGAGATCACCCTCCTCGAACACCACCTGGGCGACCAGCGCCAGATTCATGGCCGCCCGCATGCGATGTCCCAGCCGCCGGTTGATCTTGCTGGCCTGTTCGAAAATCGGACGAGCGCCGCGCAGGTCCCCACGAAAACGAACGACGTTGGCCAGCTGGTGCAGGCACACAGCGGTGCTCTCATCGTTGCCCAGGTCTCGCCAGATCTCCAGGCTCTGGTCGAGCAACTCCTGCGCGGTCCGCAGATCGCCCTGACAGTAGGCGAGATGGCCTGCCCAGGTGAGCGCGCGGGCTCTGACCTCTGGAGCGCTCGCGCCGGACGGAAGCGCCAGCAGCTGATGAAGTCGGGCGCGCCCCTCGGAGTAGTGGCCGCGCATGTACCACAGATGGGCGAGCACGACCGCGAGGCCCAGACCGGAGTCGGCGTTTCCCTGCTGAATTGCCCATAGCAGCGCCACGCGAAGATTGTCTTGCTCTTGCAGTGCGTCATGAGCGTGCCAGGGGTGGTGCATGCCTGGCGGCTGTACGTCCTGAGCCAACTGCAAACACCAGGACAGGTGTTGTTGGCGGGCGCGCTCGATCTCACCGGAGACGGTGAGACGTTCCCAGGCGTACTGGCGGATCGTCTCCAGGAACCGAAAACGCACGTGCTGTGGACTCTGGTGTTCGACCGCGACCAGAGATTTGTCCACGAGCTGCTCCAGCAGCCCAAGCACGTCATGCGCCTCGATACCGCCACCGCGGACGACCTCTTCCGCTGCTGCAAGCGTCCATCCTCCGCTGAAGACGGCGAGCCGACGCAGCAGAATTCGCTCCGGGTCCGACAGGAGTTGATAGCTCCAGTCCAGGGTTGCGCGCAATGTCTGGTGGCGACTGGGCCCGGTTCGGCTCCCGCCGACGAGCACCTGGAGACGATCGTCCAAACGTGCCGCGAGCTGCTCCGCCCCAAGCAGTTTGAGACGGGTGGCAGCGAGCTCGATCGCGAGCGGCACTCCGTCGAGCTGGCGACAGATGTCCGCGATCACCGGATAGTCTGGCTCGGACAGACGAAAATTGGGTGCGGCCGCGCTCGCGCGCTCCACGAACAGACGCACCGCCTCAAACTGCTGCAGGCCATCGCGGTCCGCCGGTGAGGTGGGCGCCGGCAAGGCCAGTGGAGGTACGGGAAAAGCCGTCTCGCCCTCGGCGCCGAGCGATTGCCTGCTGGTCGCCAGGATACGGAGAGAAGGACAGGCGCGCAGCAAGCCTTCGCTCAACTCGGCGCAGGCGGACACCAGGTGCTCGCAATTGTCGAGGACCAGCAGCGCGTGCCCTCTGGCGAGACGCTCGGCCAGACTCACGACGATGGGGCGACCCGGCTGTTCGTGGACGCCGAGCGCGGCAGCAACGGTCCATGGCACGAGCACCTTGTCGGCCACCGGCGCGAGTTGCACCAGCCACACACCATCCACGAAGGCATCCACCAGATCGCTGGCCAGACGGAGGGCCAGGCGAGTCTTGCCGATGCCGCCCGGCCCAACTAACGTCAGCAGCCGGCCGCCCTCCAGGAGGCGCTGCGCCTCGACCAGCGCACCGTCACGCCCGACGAAACTGGTCAGCGCTGCCGGCAAGTTGTGGGCGCGCGTGCGTGCGATGGGTTCTCGGTCGAATGCGGCACGGGCGGGGAGATGGGCATGGGATTTGCCACTGGCTTCTCGCGACTCACCTTCCGCAATGGGATGAGCGCTGCCCAAGGCGCGCGATGTGCGGGAAACTGGCCCCTGCCGCGGGGCGAGGACGCGCCTCGGCGAACCATCTCGGGAGGCTCCCACGCGGCTTGGCTCCCTAAGCGGCCAGTATACAGGTGGACACGCGACGGTGTCCGGCTGCGTGGCACGCGGATGCAGTCGGTCAGCGGCCGCGCCTCCGTGGAGTGTTACACGTCGATGTCGCGCAGCAGAGCGGCCATCAGCGCCTGGGAATGTCGTAGGATGGCCAGCCGGCGACGACGCCAATCGTCCTGGCGGGCACGCGGGCCAGCCCTTGCAGCGACCCGCTCGCGAGCGTGCAGCCAGACTTCCAATTCGCGCAAGAGTTGATCGACGCGACTCGCAAGTGCAACCAGCTGCTCGTATTCGGAAGAAGCCTCGTGGGGCAACACCTACCTCCTGAGTACGCCAGCGCCGACGCGCTGGATGTATCTCCCCCACGCGAGGTCGGCACTCGAGGCTGACGTCGGTTCTGGCTGCAGCGGCGCCTTGGCCCGCGAACGCGCCAAGCCCCGAGCAGGGCTGCTCGGGGGGTTGGCATCGTCCATCAGAGGCTCTGACTCAGCTCTTGGGCGTGAGCAGCAAGGTGATGCTCTGGCTGGGGGAGCCAGTGCGCGTGCCGTTGGCCACGATCTGGCCGTTGTCGTTGATCCCCTCGGCGTTGGTCAGGGTGATGCCCGAGCCCGCCGGAATTAAGCTGTTGAGGTCCGTGCCAGCGCCGTTCTGCCAGATGAACGCGTGCTGCTCCGACGCGTTGACGACGCCCGACGCGCCGACGACCTGCCCGGCTGCGTTGACACCAGCGGCGAAGCTCTCCAGGGGGGCCGGCAGAGTCGGCGTGAGGTCGGTAACGGTGCCGTTCTGGAACACAACCGCATGCCGATCGCCTGTGCTGAAGTCGCCGCCCTTGTAAGTCGAGACACCGACCGCCGCGGCGTTCTTGTTGATCGCCACCGCCTCGCTGAACAACCCGCCAGGCAGCGCGCCCAGGTCCGTTATGGCCCCGTTCTGCCACACGAAGGCGTGGATGGTGTCAGTCGCGGCGGTCTCGGCATCGCCCACCACCTGACCGTTGTCGTTGACGCCGAAAGCTGAGCTGTCGGCCCCGCCGAGGGTGCCCAGCAGGGTCGTCGTGCCGTTCAGGAAGGACCAGGCAGCATCGCTGGCGGAGCCCAGGAAGGGTCGGGCGAAGCCGACTACCTGGCCCAGGTTGTTGATCCCCTCGGCCTCGACATCGCCATCCTTGGGTAGCACGCCCAGATCCTTCATCGCACCGTTCTGCCAGATGAAGGGGCGGGTCGGCGTATCCACGCCGGGGCCGATCGAGTTGCCGACTACGACGTCGTTGTTGTTGATGCCGAACGCGATGCTGCCCGAGACAGAGCCCTGGCTGTTGGTCAGGTTACCGAGGTCGGCGCTCGTGCCATTGCGGAACAGGAATGCGTCACCAGTAGATATCTTTGGATTGATGCCCTGGCCGACGATATGGCCGCTGGCGTTCACGCCGTTTCCCGTGTTGCCCCCACCCTGGGCCACTTGCTTATCGGGCGACGGGACGACGGTCACCGTGTATGTGGTTGTCGCCGCACTGGCAACCTGCGGCGCGAGGATTGGCGCGCCGAGGATCGAACCAAGCGTCAGACTGGTGGCGAACAGCGCACTCAGACGGCGCGGGAGCCCCCAAGGGGTGCGCAATCGAAAAGTCGCGGACATGAGAAATTGTTTCTCCTGCAGAGATTTGTTGCGCAGGGGCCGGCCGGTACTGCGTCCGCGAGTGAATACCCCGGGCACCGCAGGCGGATGGAAATGTCACCTGGCCTGCGCGCAGGGCCGCCCCACGATCAGCCGGGCGCCGGCCGTGCGTAAAGATTGGTCGGGCGTGGAGGGCGAGACGGCTGTTCCCGTAGCTCCAGTGACTGGTTCGCCAGCGCCGACGCAATTCCGCAAACGATGCACTGTCCATCCAGCGTCAGGCAGCGCGCGGCACGACAGTGGCCAAGAGGCCGAGCTCTTCAACCGCCAGCTCGCGCATGAGGAACTTCTGGACCTTGCCGGTGACCGTCATCGGGAACGTGTCCACGAATTTCCAGTAGCGGGGGATCTTGTGGGTGGCGATCCGTCCCTTGCAGTACGCCGACAGCTCATCGCCGGTGACCGCGGCACCATCGCGCAGCTTGATCCAGGCCATCACCTCCTCGCCGTAGCGGGCGTCCGGCACTCCGATCACCTGCACCTCGCTCACGGCCGGATGGGTGTACAGGAACTCCTCGATCTCGCGCGGGTAGATGTTCTCACCACCCCGGATGAGCATGTCCTTGATCCGCCCGACGATCCGCACGTAACCCTGCTCGTCCATGGTGGCCAGGTCGCCGGTGTGCATCCAGCGCGCGGCATCGATGGCGGCTGCCGTCGCCTCGGGGTTGTCCCAGTAGCCGAGCATGACGTTGTAGCCGCGGGTGCATTGCTCGCCCGCCTGCCCGCGTGGGAGGGTGCGCCCCGTGTTCGGGTCGACGATCTTGATCTCGACGTGCGGGTGGGCGCGGCCGACGGTGCCGACCTGCTTGTCCAGCGGGTCGTGGGCGCCGGTCTGCGTCGACAGGGGCGCAGTCTCGGTCATGCCGCAGATGATGGTCACCTCGCGCATATGCATGCGGTCCTGGACCTTCTTCATCACCTCCAGTGGGCAGGGCGCGCCGCCCATCATCCCGGTGCGCAGGCTGGACAGGTCGAACTCCGCGAAGCGCGGCTCCTCCAGCTCCATGATGAACATGGTTGGCACGCCGTACAGCGCCGTACAGCGCTCAGCCTCGACGGCCGCCAGCACGGCCAGCGGCTCGAAGCTCTCCGATGGCAGTACCAGACAGGCGGCATGCGTCGCGCAGGCGAGGCTGGCCAGAACACAGCCGAAGGTGTGGTACAGCGGCACCGGCGCACACAGGCGGTCGTACTCCGTCAGCGAGAGCTGTTCGGCGCCGAAGAACGCATTGTTAACCACATTGTGGTGTGAGAGAGTGGCCCCCTTTGGGGCGCCGGTCGTGCCGGAGGTGTACTGGATGTTGATCGGGTCGTCGAACTCCAAGACGGCTTCCCGGGCCGCGAGCTCGGCCTCGGCGACGCCGTCGCCGGCCGCCAACAGGTCGTGCCAATCCTCTTCGAGGACCAGCGCCTCGCGTAGCTGGGGACAGCGGTCGCGCACGCCGGCCAGCATCGTGACGTAGTCGGCCTGGCGAAAGCCCCGAGCCAGGACCAACAGGCTCACGCCGGACTGTCGCAGGGCGTATTCGAGCTCAGCGGGCTTGTAGGCCGGGTTGACGTTGACCAGGATGGCGCCGACGCGAGCGGCGGCGTACTGGAGGACGACCCACTCGTACCGGTTGGGTGACCAGATGCCGACGCGGTCGCCCTTCTGGACGCCGTGCGCCAGCAGGCCGCGGGCGCAGCGGCTGGCGTGCTCCCACAGCTCGCGATAGGTGAAGCGCACGTGCTGGTGGCGCACCACCAGCGCCTCGCGCTCGCCGAAGCGCTCGACGGCGCGGCGCAGGGTGGCGCCAATGGTTTCCGCGCACAGCGGCACCGAGCTGGCGCCGTGCGCGTACGACAGGTCCGTGGACCCACGCGTGGGGTTTGGCATAGGAATCGTTCCTTGGGGGTGTGGCCCGGTGCTTCCGTCAGGCGGTGACGGAAGACACCGAGCTCCGAGCATCGGCCAGAAGCTGGCCACCGATGGCCCCGAGCGTGGCGCGGGCCCCGAGCGTGGCGAAGCCCAGCGACAACAGCTGGACAGCGGCCACAGTGGCACGCGCCAGCGCCGAGAACGGGTAGCTCAGGGATGGCCGTGGCACGGGCGGGGCGGCAACGAATTGAGAGCGGAACATGCCAAGTGTCTCCTTGTGAAGTGGGGGGTGCCCGACCGGCACATCGCCAGCATGCAGTGGAGACCGCGCCGCGGCCACACGCCGAACCCACGCTCTGGCCACGCCAGGGCCACGTCATGGCCCCTCCGATTCGATGTGGTAGGCTGCGCTCGCTCGAGCCAGCTCCGAGGGCGGTCGACAGTCATGCGTGACGTGGGACAACTGGCTACGCTCGTGCGCCGTTACCGCATTGCCGCCGGGTTGTCGCAGGAGGCGTTGGCCGAACGCGCCGGCATCAGCGTGCGTGGGCTGTCCGACCTCGAGCGGGGCCTGAGTCGCACGGCGCGGCTGCACACGCTGGCGCGCCTGGCCGACGCGCTCGGCCTGGCGGGCGCAGCGCGAGCGGAGCTCCTCGACACCAGCCAGCCGTCGGCGCCGTCTGCTGCCGGCCGGACTCCCGCCGCGGGTGCGGCCGGACTGCCGATTGCTCTGACCAGCTTCGTGGGGCGGCGGACCGAGCTGGCCGAAGCCCAGCGACTGCTCGGGGGGACCCGGCTGCTGAGCCTGGTGGGCCCCGGTGGCATGGGCAAGACGCGCCTGGCCCTGGCGCTCGCCGCGGCGGTCGCGCCTGACTATTCGGACGGAGTGGTCTTGGTCGATCTGGTGCCGCTGGCCGACCCGCGGCTGCTGGTCCCGACCGTCGCGGCGGCGCTCGGGCTGCGCGAGCGGCCCGGCCAGTCGCTCCGGCAGGCGCTCGTCGAGCTGCTGCGGGCCAGGCACCTCCTGCTGGTGCTCGACAACTGCGAGCACCTCGCCCAGGCCTGCGCCGAGCTGGTTGCCGAGCTGCTGCGCGGCTGCCCGTCGGTGCGCATCCTGGCCACCAGCCGCGAGCCGGTCGGCGTGCCGGGCGAGACGCTCTGGCGCGTGCCGGGGCTCGGATTGCCCGATCTCGACCGCTTGCCGGGCGTCGCGGCCCTCGGGCAGGTCGAGGCCGTCCACCTGTTCCTTGATCGCGCCCGCGCCGTCCGACCTACCTTCGCCCTCAACGACCAGAACACGCGGAGCGTGGCCGAACTCTGCGTGCGGCTCGACGGGATCCCCCTGGCTATCGAGCTGGCGGCGGCGCGGGTTGGGGCGCTGAGCGTGCAGCAGCTGGCCAGTCGCCTGGACGATCGCCTGCGCCTGCTGGCGAGCGGCAGCCGCACCACGCCCGTCCGTCACCAGACGCTGTGGGCGACCGTGGACTGGAGTTACGAGCTGCTTGGTGAAGACGAGCGCACCCTGTTCGCGCGCCTGGCGGTCTTCGCCGGCGGCTGGACGCTGGAGGCGGCCGAGGCCGTCTGCGCCGGAGATGGGCTGCCGTCAGAGGCCGTTCTGGACGTGCTCGCGCGGCTGGTGGACCGCTCGCTGGTCATGGCCGAGCCAACCCTGGACGGGAGCATGCGCTATCGCCTGCTGGAAACCCTGCGCCAGTACGCCCACGAGCGACTGGTGGAACAGCCTGGCATCGACACCCTGCGGCGGCGGCACGCCGGGTATTACGCGGCACTCGCCGAACGGGCCGAGGAGGCCCTGGTCGGGCCGGACCAGGTGGTATGGTTCGCCAACCTGGAAGCGGAGATCGACAACTTCCGGGCGGTTTTGCGGTGGAGCACGGGACCGAGCGGCGACCCGGAGCTGGGCCTCCGGCTTGCCGCTGTGTACCGGTTCTGGAACCGCCACGGCCACGTGAGCGAGGCGCGCGCGGCACTCGACCGGCTCCTCCCCCGAGTTCCCGGGCCTGCGACGTTGCGCGCCCGGGGACTCATGGCAGCCTGCACGGGCGCCATGGTCCAGTTTGACCACGGCCCGGCTGAGGCGCTGCATGCGGAATTGCTCGCGCTGGCAGAGGCGACACACGACGGCCGGGCGCTCGCATGCGCGTACCAGGGGCTGGGGTACATTGCGCTGGGTAAGGGCGACGCAACCACTGGCGAGCGGTTGCTGAGGCGAGGCCTCGCCGCGGCGGAGGCGGCACACGAGCCGGTGGCGGCCTACACGCTGCAGATCTGGCTGGGCAACCTCGCGGTTGCGCAGGATGCTTACCAGCAGGCGGAGCGCTGGTCTGAGTCGGCCCTGGTAGCAACGCGCAGCCACGGGGACCTGTGGGGTCTGGGGATGGTGCTGGGGCTCCTGGGCCAGGTTGCCCTCGGGCGGGGTGAGCCTGCCCGCGCAGCGGGCCTGTTCTGGGAGAGTCTGCTCATCTCGCGCGAGCTTGGCGACGGCGCCAGCATCGCCCGCTACCTGGATGGGCTCGCGCAAGTGGAGGCCGTGGCTGGCGACGCGGCCCGGGCAGCGCGCCTGTTCGGGGCGGCGGCAGCCCACCACCAACTGTCTGGCGCCGTCGGGCTGGTCCCGTGGGTGGCCAAGCGCGAGCGGGCCATGGCGGATGCACGCGCCGCCCTTGGCGACGCCGCGTTCCAGGCGGCCTGGATCGCTGGGCGCGACCTCGGGCTGGAGGCTGCCCTGGCCGAGGCCGAGCTGGTGGTCTCAGCTGAGCAAGGCCAGCTCGCTATAGGGTCGGCATCACCCGCGCGACGGACGGCCCGCCCGCGCTAAGATCGGCCGTGGCCAGACCGCGGCGATCGTGCCCACGGGTGGCTCCTGGCTAATGCGGTGTTGGTCTGTGGGTCGGCGCCCCAGGCACACTCAGACCGGCGAGGCAGGGCTCCCCGCGCTTTAGTCGAGATCCAATCTCAGCGCCAGCCATCGGCGCGCAATGTCGCCTTGCGCAGCCTGGAAGGCCCGGAGTGTTGGCAAGCCCAAGGGCGCTGGCTGGAGCGAGTTGAACGTGAAGAACCCGGCGAACGTGGCCAGAACGGCGTCCACTTTCCAGGCATCGGCGCTACGCGCAGCAGGGTGCATGGCAAAGAACTGAGCCGGGTCGGGTCCACCCTCCAACCTGACGCTCGGTGCCATGCCGACCATATCCACCCAGGCTGCGCCGACGGCTGCCCAAGGCCAATCGACGATGACCACGCGATCTGGGGTCAGGAGGATGTTGTCCGCCCGGAGATCGAAGTGAAGCAGCGTCTCACCGGCCGCCGCACCTGGTGCTGCTGCTTCGAGACGAACCAAGGTGTCCAGGTGACGCCGGGACCAGACGTCCAGACCGGGTGCGTCGCTGCGAAGATGCTGCCAGCCGTTCAGCCCGTTGGTTATGTTCTGTCCGACGGGTGGGACATCAACAGGAGAGGGCGTCAACGCCTGGTGCATGCTGGCGATTGCCGCGACTACCCGCTCCAGTTCCTCACGTCGCCAGGGAAGAGCGGGAAGCTGGCCGTCGATATCTTCGAATGCCAGGACCACCCATCCGCCCTCACCTTCATCGTGCATCCAAAGCAGTCGTGAGACTGGCGCTTCGGCAGGAAGCGCCGCGGCGATGTAGCCCTCGCGCCGATGGAAGTCCGGAGCGTTGGGATTCTGCTCCGGGCTGAGAGCCTTGAGAAATACGCGTTGACCGTCTTCAGTGCGAACGCGTGCAGCCATTCCGGGTGAGAAGCCACCCGACTGGTTGCGAGCTTCGACGACACGGCCACGCAGTCGCCCCTCGATTGCTCCTCGCACCCGGAGAGGCAACTCGTCCCATTCGATGCGGATGCCCCGGGCGCGTTGCATGACAGATTATGACCGGGCCAAGACGGGCTCTGACGGGCAGCAAGGAGCGGCCCAGAGTGCATGTCGATGCTCTTGCCGCCCGTCCGCGGCCGACCATCGCGCCGCGTGCTTGGCTGCGACCTGGCCGCGCTCGACCGGGTCGCGCCGTCGCACCGCGTGCTGGGGCACACCCGCGGTCACGTGAGAACCTGCCGCGGATTGTCGAAGGCGGCTACAACGGTGGGGTTTCGGTATGGGCCGTTGCCGCCTGAGGCACCCCAATGGAGTCGGCAGTTCAGGCAAAGCGAGGGGGTCGAGCAGCCCAGTCGCACCGTGCGGCGGATGCCGCAGCGTGGACAGGAACGCTCCTGGATGGTCATGCTGTGCATGGCTGGATCTCCTGTCTGCTGGTCGCTGGGGATCTGGTGGATCCGTCCTCTCTAGCCTGCGCCTGACCGTGGGCGTCGCCCACACGGGGCGCCCACGGTTGGACCACGCTGCTGGTCGTGCGCCCCCAGCCGCGCCTCGCGATACGCCAGGCTGAGGCCCTTGCCAATCGGCACCACGACATGCTGAAAGTCGGTCAAGCCCTGGACGGCGGCCAGGTAGTCGGCCATCTCCGCGGGGTGGGAGAGGACATTGTCGGCCGCCAGCAGGACATCTGGCTCGAGCTTCGGCAGAAGCGCCTCCAGCTGGGCCGGAGCGCTGACGCGATCGGCATCGAAGAACACCAGGTCGAACGGGCCCGGCAAGTTGCGGACGATGCTGGTCGCGTCGCCCTCCAGCAGCTCCACTGCCTGGAGGAGCCCGGCGCGCTGCAGGTTGGTACGTGCCAGCTCGAGCTTGGCCCGGCTCCGGTCGATGCTGACCACGCGGCCGCCGTGGCGCTGCACGCTCCACGCCAGCCAGATCGTGCTGTAGGCAGTGGACGTGCCGATCTCGAGCACGCGGCGTCGGCGCGAGCTGCGCACCAGCAGACTGAGGAGCCGGGCCGTGGCCGGCTCCAGGCTCAGCAGCTTGCGGCTGTGGTCAGGCTCGCGCGCATCGTGCTCAGCCGCTGCCCGATAAAGGTCGTCCAACAGTGCCCACGGCCCGGGCACGGCCTCGTCTCGTGGGGAAAACGCTGGATACGGCATGATGGTCTCCGTCTCAGTCTGTGTGCGGATGCTTCAGTCATTCAGCCGCAGTCCGGGCACGTCGTCGTCCCACCACTCAGTGGCGTGACGGAACGTCGTCTCGGTTGGACGCTGCTGCTCGCGGGCTCGCAACTCGACGCGGCGGATCTTGCCCGAGATCGTCTTGGGCAGGTCTGTGAACTCGATGCGCCGCACGCGCTTGTAGGCCGCCAGCCGCTGCCGACAGAAAACCAAGATCGAGGCAGCGACCTCCGCTGAGGGCTCGACGCCTGCTCGCAACTGGACGAACGCCTTGGGGACCGAGAGCCGGAGGGGATCGGGGCTCGGCACGACCGCCGCCTCGACCACGTCGGCGTGCTCGATGAGCACGCTCTCAAGCTCGAACGGGCTGATGCGGTAGTCGGAGGCCTTGAAGACATCGTCGGTACGGCCAACGTAGGTAATGTAGCCCTCGGCGTCTCGGGTGGCGACGTCGCCGGTGTGGTAGTACCCGCCGCGCAACACCTCGGCCGTGCGCTCCGGATCGTCGCGGTAGCCGGTCATCAGGCCGAGCGGTCTGGCCGACAGGTCCAGGCAGATCTCGCCTTCGTCCGCCTCGAGTCCGTCGGCATCCAGGAGGGTGACCTGGTACCCGGGCAGAGGTCGGCCCACGGACCCAGGCTTGATCGGCTGGCCAGGGCTGTTGCCGATCTGCGCGGTCGTCTCGGTCTGACCGTAGCCATCACGGATGGTGATCCCCCACGCCTGATGCACCTGCTGGATGACCTCGGGGTTCAGGGGTTCACCGGCGGCGACGGCTTCCCGCAGTCGTGTGTGATGCTGGGCCAGGTCCGCCTGGATCAGCATGCGCCAGACGGTGGGCGGTGCACAGAACGTCGTGACCCCACACCGCGTGAGCACCTCCAGCAGCGTGCGGGCGTCGAAGCGGGCCAGGTTGAGCACCACGGCGGTTGCTCCGGCATTCCAGGGAGCGAAGAAGTTGCTCCACGCATGTTTGGCCCAGCCCGGCGAGGAGAGGTTGAGGTGCACGTCACCCGGCTGCAGACCGAGCCAGTACATGGTCGAGAGGTGGCCGATGGGATAGCTGGCATGGGTGTGCTCCACCAGCTTGGGCCGGGCGGTCGTGCCCGAGGTGAAGTAGAGCAGGAGCGGATCGGTCGCCTGGGTCGCACCGTCGGCGCTGAAGCTCGTGTCGGACTGGCTCGCGTCGTCGTAGTCGTGCCAGCCACGCGCGGTGGCCCCCACCGCGATGCGGATGTCCGCGCCGGGGATGCGCTCGAAGCGTGACGTCAACTCGTCCGTGGTGAGCACGGCCCTGACCTAGCCGCGCTCGACCCGGTCGCGCAGGTCACTGGCGGTCAGCAGCGTCGTGGCCGGGATCAAGACCGCGCCCAGCTTCATCGCCGCGAGCATCGTCTCCCATAGCGGCACGCAGTTGCCGAGCACCAGCAGGAGGCGATCACCGCGCCGCACGCCCAGGCCGCGCAGGTAGTTGGCGACTTGGTTCGACCGCGTGGCCAGCTCGGCGAACGAGCGTCGCTCTTCCGAGCCGTCGCCGTTGACGAGCCACAGCGCCGTGGTGTCGCTGGCCAGGGTATCGAAGTAGTCCAGCGCCCAGTTGAACTCGTCGAACTCCGGCCAGCAGAACTGAGCCCGTGCCGCCGCCAGGTCCTGTCGCTGGGACAGGAGGAGCTCGCGGGCGGCCAGGAACGAACGCGCCGACGGGCTGGACGTCCTGCCGGGAGGTGGCGTGGTGCGCAGTCGCGTACCGGTCATGGGAGGAGTCGCCTGGAGCCATCGAAGGCGGAGGCAAGCGTCGCATTGGCTCGGTGCCGGCTGTTGCTTGTCTGAGACACCCCACTGGAGTCGGCAGTTGAAGCAGAACGACGTGCTCGAGCATCCCACTCGCACTGTGCGGCGGATGCCGCAGCGCGGACAGGACCGCTCCTGAATGGTCATGGTGTGCATGGTTGGACCTTTCCACTGACAGATGTGGCTGGGTTGAATTCGGATCCAGCCTGCGCCCGCTTGCCCGCGGCGACCACACGGCGCGCCCACGGTTCGCCCACGCCGATCCAACCACCGCCACGGGGGCCGCCGGCGCCGTTCAGGCGAGCCCAACAGAGGTCAACGAGCGCGCGCCGCGCCGCGGCCGTAGGCGACCGCCGGCAGCCCCGACGCCAGCATCACAAGCCCCGCCAGCGAGATGCCGGCGAGGAGGCCACTGGTGTCGCTGACGTGGCCGCCCACCACTGGGCCAAGCACCTGGCCGACGCCAACGGTGGCGCTCAGCAGGCTCAGGCTCGAGGTGTAACGTCGGTCGTCGCGGATCGTCTGTCGCAGCAGTGCCGTGGCCACCGACGGCACGCCAAACGAACACGCGCCCATCAGCACGGCACCGGCCAGCTCCAGCACCAGGCTGCCGGTGAGCATGGCCAGCCCACCCAGCGCCGCCACCACCAGACACACTGGCAGGGCCGCCAGCCGTGCGCGGCCGTCCGCCACGCGGCCCCAGGCGACGCCGCCGAGCAGGCCGGCCAGCCCGAGCAGCGCCCACAGGAAGCTGGCCAGGGCGGCCGGCGCGCCCTGCTGGCGGAGCAGCGCCGCGGCGAAGGTGAAGTAGATGATGTAGCTGGCACCGAAGCCGAAGTAGCTCATGGTCAGCCAGGCCAGGGGGCGTCGCCAGAGACTGAGTCCCGCGTCGTTGCCGGCTGGGTCCGAGGCGAGCCGGCGCGGCGCGTCGGGTGCCAGCGACGACGGCGTTGGCGGAGTGCCGAGCGCGCGGTGCAAGGCCAGCCCTGCGGCCAGGCCGACGAGGGCCATGCCTGGCCACGCCAGCCGCCAGGCGTGGAGGTGCGGGGCGGCCTCGAGCAGCGGGCCGAGCAGCGCCGAGCCAACCAGGCCGGCCGCGCCGCCGGTCCAGATCAGACCCGCGGCGGCGCCACGCCGATCGAGCGGCGAGCGCTCCAGGGTCAGCGCGATGGTCAGCACGGCGGCCGGGCCGGAGGCCAGGCCGGTCAGGAACCGCCAGACCGCCAGCTGCGGCACGTCGGCGCTGGTGGCGGCCACGGCCAGCGTCACACTCAGGCTAAGCAGCGAGACCAGGTTCAGGCGGCGACGGTCGCGGACGCGCAGCAACAGGAGCGGGACGGCGAGCGTGCCGAGCAGGGTGCCGGCCAGGTTGGCGCTGCCGACCAGGCCGAGCGCGGCGTAGGAGCCGTGCAGGTCAGCCTGGATACTGGGCAGCAGGAGGCCGTAGGAGAGTCGGGCGAAGCCGAGGATGGCGCCGAAAGCAGCGGCCGCGAGGAGATTCAGCCGGAGTAGCCGGGCGGCCTGGCGGTCGGGAGCGGCCCGGGCGCGAGTCTGGGACGGGAAGGCCGTCTTGGCGAGCGCCGCCCGGGCCACCATGGTGTCCGGGTCGGTACTTGTCGTGGAGGAGGAGATTGAATGAAGCATGTGCTCAGGTTGGGGCCGCGACGGTCCGCCCACCACACGCCGGGAGCACGGCACTCCCACGGCCGGACGGAACCGTGGCCGCCGCGTGTGGGCGCGGCGCTGCGCCGGCTGCACGCTAGCCACATGCAGCTGTCGCAGCTGCCCTCAACACCATGGTCGCCGCGTGACATGAGGATGTGCGAGTCGCGGGTGGCAATGGCCTCTTCCTCGCAGGATGTCACCAGGTGCGGTGGTTAGCGGGTCAAGGCGCCGCCGAGCCGCGCCCACAGCCGCGCCAGACCACGTGGCTCGACCGCCATGCAGACGACGATGATCAGCCCGAACAGGAACACTTGCACGCTCGATAGCACCATCGCCGCGCTGCCGGGCAGGAGCCCGTCGATGGGCGCGACCGCCGCGCGCAGCAAGATCGGGAGCAGCGTCACGAACAGCGCGCCCAGGATCGAGCCGGGTAGGCTGCCCAGCCCGCCGATCACGATCATGGCCAGGTACTGGATGGACAGGTCCAGCTGAAACTGCTCGACGGTGACCGCCCGGCCCAGATGGCCGAGCAGAGCCCCCGCGATCCCGGCGTACAACGCGCTCAGGCCGAACGCGAGCAGCTTGTGCTGCGCCACATCCACGCCGATCATCGCGGGGGCAACCTCGTGGTCCCGCACGGCCACCAGCGCCCGTCCGACGCGCGTCCGCAGCACGTTGCGGGCGAACGCCACCGCCAGCAGGGCCACGCTCAGAACGACGAGGTAGTAAATCCGGTCGTCCTGCAAGACCCCCGGCCGGGGAGCCGCCACCGAGCCGCCGCCGGCGATGGCCGGCCGGCTCAGGGTCCACTGGATGATGACCTGCGCCGCCAGGGTGGCGATCGCCAGGTACAGCCCCTTGATGCGGGCCGAGGGCAGGCCAAAGACCAGGCCGACCAGAGCAGTCACCAGGCCGGCGGCTGGCACGCTCAGCCAGAACGGCACCCCGGTCCGGCTGGCCAGGAGCGCGGACGTGAAGGCGCCCACGCCGAGAAACCCACCCTGCCCAATGGAGACCTGGCCGGCGTAGCCGGTGAGCAGGTTCAGGCCGAGCGCGCCGATGCAGGCGACCAGGATGGTGCTCAGCACGTAGACCTGGTACGCCGACGCCAGCGCCGGCACCGCCACGTACAGGGCTGCCAGCACGGCCAGGCTCGCGCAGGCTGCCGGTGGCAGGCGGCGCCAGCGGGCGCGGCCTCGACCGCCGATTGCGACGAGGGGAAGTTGTCTGGCGATCATGGCTACACCCGCTCGATCTGCGCGCGGCCGAACAGGCCGCGCGGCCTCACCATCAGGATCACGACCAGTGCGAAGAACGGCACGACGTCTCTGAGGCCGCCGCCAACGCACGGGTCGACGTACCCCGACGCAACGTTCTGGAGCACGCCGATGAGCAGGCCGCCAACGATCGCACCCGCCAGG
>JAFAPL010001085.1 GCA_019247135.1 Chloroflexota bacterium
GCGGGCTCGTCGACCTCCTCGCCGCGGACGCGCTGGCCGAGGCGGCTGAACAGGTCGAGCCGCATGCCAGGGTCGCCAACGACGAAACCGAGCGTCCGAAGTGGAGTCTTGCGTAAACGCTGGCGCCAGCGAGGCTGAGCGGGTGCCAAAACATTGAGCAGTCGCTCGTGGGGTGCACGCGCCATCTCCTCACGTGAGCGCAGGTGGACCTGGGCGCCGTAGCCAATGCTGATCAGGTCCCGACCGAACGGCGACCGAATCGTGCTGTTCACCAGGTCTGAGCGTGTCTCGACCACGACCTCCGCATCCGCGGCCTCAATGCTGTGAGGGTCGATGGCTGAAACGCAGGCGCTGCCGTTCTGTATCTCAATCTCAATTGCCCGCGCTGGGTAGTCCCACAAACGAATGATGGCGTGGAGGTTTTCTGCGCCGGGACGAGCGACGGCATGCCGGATGTCTTCGAGGAGCGTTGCGAATGCGACGTCGTTCAGTGGTTCGCGTTCCTGATTCGGTGAATAGCGCCGCAGCACGGCTACACGCGCGCTTTCGGGTGCGACATAGTCCGTGTCGCTCGACGTGTGCAGGCGTCCGTTCTCCACGTAATCACCAGGGTGCAGGTCGTACGTCGGCACCTCCGGCACCAGCCGTCGAACCGTCTCAGCCGGGGGCTCCATTTGCAGGCGTGACCGACTGATCCACCACGTGCGGTCGTCTGGCAGGATGAAATGGGCGGCGAAGGGGAACGCCATTCGCGGTCGCAACAAGCGCGCTACCAGCGCGAAATTGTCGAGAAAGAACTTCTCTCGCGCACGCGCGACTGCCGCGTCGTCTTTGCCGGGGACGTGAATGCAATTCGGGAAGTAGCTCGCGCCCCCGAACCCGCAAAAGAGGTAGTCAATCGCAGGAAAACGAGCGCGCAGGATGCGGCAGTACTCGGTGATGACGTCTCGGCGCGATGCATGCAGTGCGTCATTCGCGTTCACGAGGACTTCGCCCGTCGTCTGATCCTCGACCACGAGCAGGCTGTCGTCCATGTTGGTCATGATCGTCAGCCGCGCGGACTGGTCACCTTTGCGCAGCACGCATGAGGTCCCGCTCAAGAGTTCGCGGCTGCGTTTGACACCGAGCCGACGCAGGTAGTCGCGCATTTGGGTGTCGTAACGGAGGGGAATAATGGCTTCGACGTCTGGGGCGATCTTCAACAGCTCGCGCAGCGTGCCGGGGTGGAGATGATCTTCGTGCGCGTGAGAGATGTAGACGGCATCCAGCGTGCTCAGGTCGTAACGTTCTGGGACCGGCAACGGGTACGGATACCACTGGCCGCGATAGGCGGGCCCGCTCCACCATGGGTCGGTCAGGAGACTCAGGCCGCCCATGCGCAACAACAGCGTGGCGTGCCCGACGAAGTCGACGCGCATCGGCGGCCATTCTCGCACGCGAGCCAGTCGAATCGGCAATCCCGCGCGAGAAGGTCACGGCGTGGCGCGGCACTTTCGTTATAAACAAGGCGTGCCGTCTACTCGGGGCGACGTTCGCAACGTCGCCGTCATCGCCCACGTCGATCATGGCAAGACCAGCCTGGTCGATCAGATGCTGCGCCAGGCAGGTCTGGCGCGCACGCGCATGGGCGAGCCTGAGTTCACGCTCGACAGCATGACCGGCAACCCGCTCGAGCGCGAAAAGGGCATCACGATCCTGTCGAAGCTGACTGGCATCCCGTACCACGACCATCGCACAGGTCAGGCGGTGCGGCTCAACATCATCGACACGCCGGGCCACGCCGACTTCGGTGGCGAAGTCGAGCGCGTGCTCGGCATGGCTGACGGCGCGCTGCTGATCGTCGATGCGGCTGAAGGTCCGATGCCGCAGACGCGGTTCGTCCTGCAGAAGACGTTCGAGCTCGGGCTGCGGCCAATCGTCGTCATCAACAAGGTCGACCGACGCGATGCGCGCGCGGACTGGGTCCTGGAGGCGACCTCCGATCTGTTCCTCGATCTGGCGACTGACGCGGTGCAGCTCGAATTCCCGGTTCTGTACGCCATCGCGCGCGAAGGCAGGGCTGGGCTTCGACCGGACGATCTGGCGGCCGATTTGCAGCCGTTGTTCGACACGATCCTGGATCATGTGCCACCGCCGGTCGGCGAATCGAGCGCGCCATTGCAGTTGCAGATCACGACGCTCGACTACGACACGCATCAGGGTCGGTTCGCGATCGGGCGCATCAAGCGCGGCGCGGTGCGGCCGGGCGACCAGGTCGTGCGGTTGACGCTCGGCGAGCCACCGCTCGGGCCACTCAAAGTGGTGGCGGTGTATACGTACGAGGGTCTCGCCCGCGTGGCGATCGACTCCGCAACGTTTGGTGACATCGTGGCGGTGACCGGCATAGCTGATGTTGCGATCGGCGACACACTCGCGGATCCAGCCAGGCCGGAGCCGCTGCCGGCGCAGGCGATCGAACAGCCAACCGTGCGCATGACGTTCAGCGTCAACACGTCCCCGTTCGCCGGACGCGAAGCCCGGGTCAGCAGTACCTCGCGCCAATTGCGCGCGCGGCTGCTGCGCGAGCTGGAAACGAACGTCAGCTTGCGCGTCGAGGACACCGACAGTGCCGACGAGTTTCTCGTCTCCGGGCGCGGCGAGCTGCACCTCGCGATTCTCGTCGAGACGCTGCGGCGCGAGGGGTACGAGTTCCAGGTCTCGCGGCCGGAGGTCATCACGCGCGAGCTTGATGGCCGTCTGTGTGAGCCGGTCGAGCACCTGGTCGTCGACACCATCGAGGAGCACCTCGGCGCGGTCGCCGAGCTGCTGGGGAAGCGACTGGGAAAGCTCGAGCACATGGCGCACGACGGGCACGGGGGCGTCCGAATGGAGTTCCGCGTGCCCACGCGCGGTCTCATCGGACTGCGATCGCAGTTGTTGACGGCTACGCGCGGGCACAGCGTTATGGCTTCGCGCCTGCTCGGATACGAGCCATGGCAAGGGCCAATCAGTGGCACTCGGAACGGGGTGCTCGTCGCGAGCGAGACCGGCGTGGCAACCGGTTATGCGATCGCGAGCTCGCAGGAGCGAGCCCAGACCATGGTCGAGCCACAGACGGCGGTCTACGAGGGGATGCTCGTGGGCCTGAATTCGCGGCCGGACGACATGGCCGTCAATATCACGCGCGAGAAAAAGCAGACGAATATCCGCTCATCGACGTCGGAAATCGCCGTGAAACTCTCGCCGCCGCTGCGGCTTTCGCTCGAACAAGCGCTCGATTTCATCGAGCCTGACGAACTGGTCGAAGTCACGCCCGTGACGTTTCGACTGCGTAAACGGCTCTTGAACGCCAACGACCGGGCGAAGGAACGCAAGCGCGCGCCGAGCTGAACGGTGCCGGAGCGGCGGGCGTACGCTCTATTGAATGACGACCGCCACGCTTCAGACTGACCTCGATCCCGCTCTGTTCAAGCCCGACGCGATCGAAGCCGAGACCTCGGCTTTCAACAAGCAGCTAGCGGAAGTGTTGTCTACGGTCCCGCCTGTCTGGACCCAGCCGCCGGCCGTCACGCGCCAGGCGCGCGAGGAGGGCCGCGGACCAACGGGTCCGATCGTGCTGAGCGACATGGCAGTCAATCGGACAATCGACGGCCCAGCGGGTGCGCTGCCGATCCGTGTCTTCGTACCCGACACCGTCACAGGGGTATATCTGCATTTCCATGGCGGCGGCTGGACTCTCGGCCGACCGCACCACCACGACCTCGGCCTGGAAGGGATCGCGAAAAGATCAAGACAGGCGGTCGTCAGCGTCGATTACCGGCTCGCGCCCGAGAACCCGTATCCGGCGGGTCCTGACGATTGCGAGGCGGCGGCGCTCTGGTTGATCGACAACGCGCAACGCGAGTTCGGCGCGTCGCGCCTGTGTATCGGCGGCGATTCCGCGGGCGCAAACCTGGCCGTCGTCACTCTTCTGCGTTTGCGCGACAAGCACGGTTTGACTCCGTTCGAGTGCGCCAACTTGATTTATGGGTGCTACGACCTGACCGGGACGCCAAGCGTCAAGCAGTCGCCGCCCGACACGCTGATTCTCACGCCGCAAGCGATCGACTGGTTCACCAACCAGTACGTACCGGACGCTGCCGAGCGCCGGACTACAGACGTCTCGCCACTGTGGGCCGATCTCCACAACATGCCGCGGGCGCTGTTCAGCGTTGGCACGCTCGACCCACTCGTGGACGACACGCTGTTCATGTATGGCCGCTGGATCGCGGCGGGCAACGAGGCCGAGCTGGCGGTCTACCCGGGCGGCGTACACGGCTTCATCGGTATGCCGTACGGCCTCGCGCGGCGCGCGAACGAGCGCGGTCAGCAATTCCTGTGCAGGTAATTCGCGCCGGCCGTTTGATCGACGGCACTGGCGCTGAGGTACAGCGCGATCGCGCGCTCTACGTCGAGGACGGTCGAATCGTCGAGGTCAGACCGGGCAGTCAGACGCCCACGAACGGCGAGGTGCTCGATCTCAGCCAGCTCACGGTGCTGCCCGGTCTGTTCGACCTGCACGTGCACCTGGTTTTCAGCGCGGGCGAGCGCCCGCTCCGCGACGTCGAGGTCGAGAGCGATCAACGCCTTCTGCTTCGCGCCGTCGCGGCCGCGCGGCAGGCGCTCAGCGCCGGAGTAACGACGGTGCGTGACCTCGGGGGACGTGGTGACGTCACGTTCGTGCTGCGCGACGCGATCAACGACGGCTTGCTCTCCGGACCACGCGTGCTCGCCGCCGGTTCGCCGATCACCATCACCGGCGGGCACTGCCACTTCCTCGGTCTGGAAGCCGACGGCGAGGTTGCGGTGCGCGCCGCAGCCCGACGTCAGCTCAAGGCGGGCGCGAACTGCCTGAAGATCATGTCGACCGGTGGCCGGATGACACCTGGGACCAACATCAACGTGGCCCAATACAGCGTCGCCGAGATCGCGGCCGCCGTGGAAGAAGCCCGTCGTCGGCACGTGACCATTGCGGCCCACTCGCTAGGGGTCGCTGGACTCCGCAATGCGGTCGCCGCTGGTGTCGATACGATCGAGCACTTCAACTGGCTCGACGCGGAGGGCGGGGTCGAGTTCGACCCGGACGTTGCCCGCCAGATGGTGCGCCAGGGCACGGGTGCTGTGCTTACTCTCGTGCCCCTGCGACGTGCGTCCGCCGAGCTACGGGCTCAGATAGTGGGTGCGATGCGCGAGGCATTTTCGCTCGGGGTCATGGTGCTCGCGGGAACCGACGCCGGGGTGGCACTCACGCCGTTCGATAGCTTGCCGCGAGAGCTGGAGCTGATGGTCACCGAGATCGGGCTTACGCCAACGCAAGCCATTGTTGCCGCGACGAGTGCCCCGGCGCGGGTGCTCGGCCTCTCGGACGAGGTCGGCACGCTCGCGCCCGGGCAGATGGCTGACTTGCTGGCGGTGGAGGGCGATCCGTCACAGCAGATCGAGGATCTGCGGCGCGTGCGGCTCGTGCTCCAGGCGGGCCAGACCGTCGTTCAAGACGGAGTCGTTGTTCGCTGACCTCCGCACGGCCGTCTGCACTGTCGAATTACACCGTTCGCGGCCGCGGCGCCGAAACGGGTGGCTGCAGGTCCCGCCGCAGTTCGGCCAGACGCACGACATGCGCTGGATCCACGGCGCCAAGGAGCCGTCCGTCGGCAACCACAGGCACGAGCGCAGTCTGGCGCAGTACGTCGGTAACCGGGGTGGCGGGGGACACGGACGGCGGCACTGACTGCATGATCTGGTCGACGGTCGTGAGCGGCCAACGCGCACGAGACAGCGCATTGATGGTGTGTACGTCGAGTGTGCCAACCGGCTGGTCGCCATCCACCACGAGCATGCGTCGAACGCCGCGCGAAAGGACGTGCGAGAAAACGACGTCCTGGATCGTCGAATACCTGGAGACCACGGCGGGCGCGCGATCCATCACGTCGCCAACCAGTACGCCCTCGAGGTTCTGGCGCAAGTTGCGCTCCACTCGCGTCGCCGAGGCCGCCTGGCTGAGGAACCAACCGAGGAAGATCGTCCACAGCCCGCCACCCAGGTCGCCCAGGGCGAAGCGAACCACGCCGAAGGCGATCATCAGAAAACCGAAGACCTGGCCGATGGTCGCCGCGATGCTGGTCGCGCGGTCGAACCGATGGGTAATGCCCCACACGATGGAACGGAAGACTCGGCCACCATCGAGGGGAAAGGCAGGCACCAGATTGAACGCGCCGAGCAGCAAGTTCACCGTGGCCAGATAGTTCAGCACGGCCAGGGCCGGTGTCATCGAGGTGAGCAGCCGCGGCGAGCCCAACAGGAGATTGACGGTCGGGCCTTGTGAGCGTGCTGCCAGCCAGAAGAGACCGGCCAGCACGAGGCTGGTCAACGGTCCAACGACGGCGACCAGGAACTCGTCGCGCGCAGTGCGGGGCTCACCTTCCAGATTGGACACGCCCCCGAAGATAAAGAGCGTGATGTCGCGCACACGCATGCCGCGCGCGCGTGCAACCAGTGAGTGGCTCAGCTCATGGACGAGAACCGAGGCGAACAGGAGCAACGCGGACACGGCTCCGAGCGCCAACGGCAGTGCGAATCCAGCCTGGCGCGGCGCCACGAAGCGAAAGTAGCCGTTCGCCAGGCCGAAGGTAATGAAAGCGAATGCGAGCAGCCAGCTCGCGTGAGCGCGCAGTTGGATTCCGAATACGCGGCCCAGAGGCAAAGATTGACGCATGTGTGTGCTCCGCTGGCGGCCGATACGGGGGCCGCCTGTACATCGACTGTACGAGCGGAGTCTTAAGCGTAGCTTGAATTTCTACGGCATCGTCAGCGTTATCAGTTTGGAAGCCGTCGATCACGCCTTCGACGAGCAGCGTTGGCGGGCGCTCACCTCGTGCGCCAGCAGCCACTGCTTGCGATCAAGTCCGCCGCCGTAGCCCGTGAGTGAGCCGTTGGCGCCGATGACGCGGTGGCACGGGATCACGATCGCGATTGGGTTGCGACCATTGGCCAGCCCCACCGCGCGTACCGCGCGCGGTTCGCCGATCTGTTCCGCGAGCCGACCGTAGGTCGTCGTCGTGCCGAACGAAATCGCCTGGAGTGCAGTCCACACGCGCTGCTGGAACGGCGTTCCTTTCGGCGCCAGCGGCAGCTCGAACTGTTGAAGCTCGCCGGCAAAGTACGCCGCAAGCTGCCGAGCGGCTTGCTTGAACAGGTGATCATCACGGACGTAGCCGTCAACCTTGGGCGCATCGCGACCGTCGGCAAAGTCGAGCTGCTGCAGACCCTGATCGTCACCGACCAGCACCAGGTCACCGAGGGGGCTCGAGTGGACGGTGTATCGCATTGGACCGGCCAGGAAGGATACCGCCGTGGAACCGGATAGCTAGGCCTATACGTATTCCATGCATGGGGCTGGGCGGCCTCTCGGGCAGGGAACGGCAAATCCATTCGACAGCTTGGAGAGGGCACACACGATGACGATGAGCGGGCGCAAGGACTGGATTCAGGCGGACTTGCGCTGTTTGATGTGTGGTCGCGTCCCGGGCCGCCTGGTGGGACCGCTCCCGAGTGGAGAGGCCTCCGCGTCCGCGAATGCACAGCAGTTCGCTGCCTATCGGCCTGCTGATGACTCGGCACCCGCCGTGCGCCTGGTCGGCGGCGAGCGGTTCCGCTGCAGCACGTGCGGTGGAATCCTCATGATGGACCAGCTCGAGCGTTTTTCCACCTACGACGACGTCGACGATGACCTGGACGCACGCCCGCGTCGAGGTCGACCCCCAAAGCCGTGGCGCAACACGGCGAGTGCCCCCGAGTGGCTGGCTCAGCTCGGATTGGCGGGCTGATCGAGCGCGAGACCCTCGACGACTTCGGCGCTCGGCAAGCGCAACAGGATTTCGGGTGCGGCGATCACTTTGAACGAACGGCTGCCGCCACCCAGCACGACTCGAGGTCGTGCCATCACGCGCGAGTCGATCCAGATTGGCAGTGTCGACGGCAGGCCGAAGACGGTGACGCCGCCGATCTCCATGCCAGTCATAGCGCGGGTGTCTTCGGCGGGCGCGAATGAGGCTTTGCGCGTGCCCAGGCGCTGGCGGACGGCCTTGTTGACGTCCAGACGGCTGGTCGCCAGCACGACGCAGGCCGCGTACACGGGCGGCTCGGACTTGCCGATCACCAGGATCGTGTTCGCCGACTCGTCCGGAGAAAAACCGTAGGCGGCACAGAAATTGGCGGTGTCCGCCAGGGCTGGATCGCACGGGAACAGCTCGTACGGGATGTTCAGTTGATCGAGGTGCTCCTGTACGGACGCGTCGATGGTCATTGCGCGCACTTTACACTGAGTCGATGCGCCGACTGCCTGGGCCTGCAATCGTCAACTGGAACAGCCGCTTCAGCGTGTTCAGCGCGCTGAGCTTGTTCAGCCTGTTCAGCTTCGCTTCGATCGGCAGCATAGCCAGCGTGGGCAGCATTCTTTCGATCGGCTCGAGCGGCAGCATCCTGTCGATCGGCAGCGCGGGGAGCATCCTGTCGATCGGCAGCGCAGGCAGCATTCTCAGCATCGGCGCCGCCGGCGGGGTGCTCCGCAAAGGACGCGCGGCTTAGCCGGCCCCGGGGTTGGCCGTCCCGGACGTATAGAGCTCCGCCAACCCTGTCCGCAACGCGCGCTTCAGAATCTTGCCGCTGGGATTCTTGGGCAGACTCTCCACCAGGACGACTGCTTTCGGCACCTTGAATCCAGCAAGGTGCTGGCGGCAGTGAGCCACAATCGCATCCTCGCTGACCGTCTGACCGGCGCGCGGCACCACAACGGCCGTTACCGCCTCAACCCATCGCGGATGCGGCAGGCCGATCACCGCCGCCTCCGCCACCGTCGGGAGCATGTACAGCACGTCCTCTACCTGGCGAGTGGCGACGTTTTCAGCGCCGGTCTTGATCATGTCCTTCTTGCGGTCGACGACAGTGATGTACCCCTCTTCATCGACCACGGCGAGGTCGCCACTGTGGAACCAGCCGCCAACGAACGCTTCCGCCGTTCGCTCCTCGTCGCGGTAGTAGCCGTTGAGCAATTGTGGCGATCGGTGGACGATTTCTCCGACCTCGCCCGGTGCTACGTCGTGCATCTCTGCATCGACCACCCGTGTCTCGACGTTGAGCGTCGGCGTGCCAACCGAGCCGGGCTTGCGCATGGCGTCTCCCGGTTGCAGCGCCGTTGCAAGCGGCGCGATTTCGGTCTGGCCGTACAGGTTCCAGAATCTGACGTTGGGCAGCCGCTCGTTCAGCTCCCTCAGGACTTCCATTGGCATGATGCTGGCGCCATAGATGACCTTGCGCAGCGAGCTCAAATCGACCTGGTCGAACACCGGCGAGCGTAGCAGTGAGATCCAGACAGTGGGTGGGGCAAAAAACAGCGTCACCTGGTGCTGTTGGATGGCGGGCAGGACCAGGTCTGGTCGGGGCTGATCCACAACGATGTTGGTGGTGCCCGCGTACATTCCGGGACCGAGGAGCACGTCCAGTTGCGCGCAGTGGTACAGCGGCAAGGCGTGCAGGATCACGTCGGAACGCGTGAGCTCGGCCTCGACCAGCACCGCCGCATACTGCCAGAGCAGAGCGTCGTGGCTGAGCATGGCGCCTTTGGGCAGTGACTCGGTCCCGCTCGTGTACATGATCTGGGCTGGATCGCGCGAATCCAGGTCGACCGCAGGCTCACTGATCGTCTCCGCATAGAGACTCTCGAATGGAATCCAGCCTGGCCTGGCGGCCTGCTCGGCTCCATCCTCGAGGCACACCAATTGTTCGACAGGCGTCTCCTGCGCGGCAGCCAGCGACGCGGTCTCGGCGAGATCGGGCGCCGCGCACAGGACGCGGACACCGGCGTGCCGCAGCACGAAGGCGACTTCTGATGGGTTCAGCATGAAATTGATCGGCACAAGGACCGCGCCGAGTCGCGCGAGCGCAAACCGAAGCAACACAAACGCCGCGCTGTTGCGCGACAGAATGGCGACGTGCTCTCCCTTGCGGACGCCGATAGCGGCGAGCCCGTGGGCAATTCGGTTGCAGTCGGCATCAAGTTCGGCGTAGGTCCACGTCCGCTCCTTGAACAGGAGCGCCTGCTTGTGGGGTAGTCGTCGCGCCGTCCGACGCAGCATGTCACCGAGCGTCTGGCGGCGAGCTCGTGCAATCACAGACTCGAGACTGTCTTGCTGGTTCTGGGCAGTGGCGACCTGATCCGCAGCTATCACCGATGTTCCCCTTTGTGCGGCGTACCCCCCAGCACGACGACGTTCGCAGACTACGACTTGCGGCCCGCGGTCGTCCAGAGCTCGTACTGCTCGCGCGGGGACTCAACCCATTCGCCGACCAGCCGATCTTCGGCACGCGCGACGATCGCGTTCACTTTGCCTTCGCGGCACGCTTTCGGGCCGATCTCGTCGAGCGCCTGGCCGACGCCGGTCTGGAGCTCCGCCCCGTGGATGTGCCAGCCGCTCATGGGTAGGCGTCGGAACGCGTCGACGATCGCCGCGGCGTTGGCCGAGAGTTCGACTTGCACGGGCACGGCCACGCCGTCGAAGCCGTCGGCGTCGAACCACGCGTTGTATTCCTTCAGACGCTCGTGCTCGGCATGCGGGCCGAGCAAACCGAAGGCGCGTGTCGACGGGCCAAGTCGGCCAGCACGATAGACCTCGCGCATGTCGCGCACCGAGATCTGCCCGGGCGCGGTCGAGGTCGCCTCGTCGAGCATGGCGTAGGTCAGCAAGCACTGAGGTTCGCGCAATGCAAGAACGCGTGTGATCAGGCCCGCGGCGCCCATCGCGATCGCTACGGTCGGCCGATCAGCTCTCCGAAACGTCTCGAACACGGCGAGGCACTCCTGCTCGTTGTTGGCCGTCCCGACCACTTTGACGATGTCTCCGCCACAGTCAGCGAGTTGCGGCCACCACTCATCCGCCAGG
>JAFAPL010000417.1 GCA_019247135.1 Chloroflexota bacterium
GCCACCTGGAATTCCGGGTGCACGTACACGCGACCGTCCTGCCGCTGGACCAGAAAGCCGTGGACGGCCGGCTCCTGATAATTCGGTCGGTCGAGGTGAAAGTCCGCGGTGAAGTAGTTGAGGACCTTCAGCCCCAGACCGTGCAGGGTGCTGGTGAAGCTCGCCGGGTCGGGATATTTGCCCGCCTGGCGCCCGGCGAAGGTCACGTACGGCCAGCCGATATTGGCCTCGGAGTCGACCGCGTCGAAGGCGAATACGCCCGAGATGGGGACTTTGAGTCTGCGCAGGCGCATCATTTCGTCGATCACCACGCCGGAGCCGCCGACCGATGTTTTCCACACCCCGAACGCCCACATTGGGGGAAGGGGCGGTAATCCGGTCCGTTGCGCGTTGCTCTGCACGAGGTCCTTCAGCGACGTGCCGTAGTTGAAGGTGAGCGTGGCTGAGTCTGCCTGCTGTTGCCAGCTCCAGCGATCGGCCTGGGAGGCCGCGAAATCGAAGCGCGAGCGCTCGAAGCGTTCGAGCGTGAAGCTGTAGCCCGCACTCGAGAGCACTCGCGGCAGCGGGGCGTACGTGCTCGGCCCGTAACCTGCGACGCGGCGGTCCTCGGCCCAAACCTCGACGACTTTCCCGCGTTGATCGGCGCTGTCGAAGCGTTCGCCCATGCCGAGAAAATGCTCAGTTGGGGCGCTGTCGAACGCGCCAGTCACCGCAGCGACGCCCGCCGCGGAATCGGGCGTAATGGTCATCCGAAACGTACGCTGGTCCAGCTGTGTGATCTGGATCGCGAGCGCGGCTCCAGCGGGATCATCCGACTCGACGATCAACTGCACCTGACCGGGTCCAGTCGCTTCCGCGGACGAAAGCCGACGGGCGTGGAATGACCGACCGTCCGCCGTCAGGTAACCGATGGTCTGATCGGCCGCCTCCTGCAACACCAGCTCGCTGGAGGGTCCAAAGACCGACATGCGCCATGGATCGGCGTTGATTGCAAGCACCAGATCGCCGAGCACGAGCCGTTGATCGACCGCGCTGCCAGTTGACCCGGTACCTCTGATGGCCAGTCCGGCGCCGGCGCCAAGAGCGAGGGCAGCCACGGTCAGAAAGGCGCGTCGACTCATCAGCGACCCGACCACGAGGGCGGCGCTGTCTTTCGGCGGTCTCAATCTGGGACCTGGACCGTGAGGTGGTCCAGAGCGACCTGGTTGTAGTCGCCACCAGTGAAGACGCCAACTGCACCGGTAGCCAGCGTGGCGTCGTCGACCTCGCCGACCTGCACCCCGTTGAGAGTGAAGCTGATGTGCGAGCCCATGGCGCGTACATCGAGGTCGTTGGGCGAACCCCCCGGGTGGACGTTGGCGTCCCGCGTCCAGGGCACCAGATCGACCCAATGATCGCCGTCACGGCGCCAGATGCCGTACTCGCCGAGATCCCCCGCCTCGAGCACGTATGCGTTCATTTCCTGATTGCTTCCGTCACGTGGTGGTGGGCCCTGGTCGCGGATGATGATGCCGTACCCGCCGCCTGGAGGACCACCCGTCTTGCGGAACGTGGCCGAGACCACGACGTCGCCCAGGTTGGCCGTGTCCTGTTGGGGAAGGGCTACGGCGACGAAATGCGTCGCGTCAGCAGCCTGCATGCGGTAGGCGCCGTCACTCCAGCTCGCAAATGGCGGGTTCTGGACCCAATCGGGCGGGGGCCCCGCGGCAAAGCGGAGGTCCACCAGCGATTGGCCAGCGGCGGCGACGGGCGCTGCCGTCGCGACTGGCGCGGGCGTCGTCTCGATGCTGGTTGTGCTCGCTGTGCTCGCTGTGCTCGCGGTGCTCGCCGTGTTCGCTGCGCTCGCCATTGGCGTGGCCTCCGCGGGCGCCGCAGCAGCGCCAGCCGCCGAACCCGAAAGTGCGCCGGAAGCCTGCGGCTCGGAGGCGCTACTGGCTGCGCCAACAGCGAGGACGAGCGTCGCGCGCGCCGAGACCGGCGTCGCAGCCGTGGTCGCGAGGGCTGGAACGGCAACGGGCGCTTGTTGGGCCGGGCCCGCGGGCACGAACACGGATCTATACGCCGCAACCGCCGCCAACACAACGGCGAGGCAGAGCAGGCCTGCCGTCGCAAGACGCAGCGGTCTACGCGAGTCGTCGCTCAAGGTGAGGTTGATTTTGCTCGTTGCGCGCGCACCCGTGAGCCGCGGCAGAACCTTTGGCCGATTCTGATCTGGAGGAGGCGCTACGGCCGCCACGGGGGCGCGCGGCG
>JAFAPL010000230.1 GCA_019247135.1 Chloroflexota bacterium
CATCATCGGCGGCGGCGCGACCAATCGAGGCGTGGAGACGAGCGTACGCGAAGCCTTCAATATGGACCTGCGGGTCGTCGTGGTGCGCGAGTGCTGCTGGAGCGGGGACCGCCAGGCGCACGAGTACTCGCTGGATGTCGGGATGGCGATGTTCGCCCGTGTGCGCAAGCTCTCAGAGCTCGAGGCGATGCTCAACCGCGGGCCATAACGCCGGCGGAGTAGCCCGCCGCCGATCCGTCACACCCTCAGCCGTCGTTCAGGCGGGTCTTCAACCGTTTCCACGCTTTGCCGCGCAAGCGCCGGTACACGTCAGGAAATTGCTCGCGAATCTGAGCCGCGCGCTCCGCGTCACGCTGGACAAAAACGCCGAGCGCGAACGCGGTTTCGCCCGGCCACCCGCCGTGTGCGCCCGCGAGCGCATCCCGAACCCGAGACCCGGCGACCACCGTGTCCTGGTGCTCTCCCAACAGATCCTGCACGTCGACGGTCCGCTTCACAACGTCCTCGGCCGGTGCTCCAAGCAACGGTACATAGAACTCGACCGCGTATCGCAGGCGCTTCGCCTTGATCCGTGCCCGGTGCAGATCCTCGACGGCCGAGGAAGGCCCCAGATCATCCGCGGCCCGCCACAGCTTCTTCGCCAGCGGTCGTATCCGCCGAACCGCGCCGACCCCCGCGGCCGTATCGGCGACAGGCCGCCATTCCTCGCCCACTCGGTCCAGGTGCTGGGCAAGCGTACGGTACCGCTCGTCGTCCAGGCCGCACACCAGGGTCTGTCGTGCGCGCTCCCGTTCGACGCTCAGCCAGGCGCAATACGGATGCAAGCCTTCGACCAGGCCGAGTTCCACGGCGCGTTCGCCGGTGTGCTGCAACTGGACGTCCAGATCCCGCACCGCGCCGAGCAGGGCCGCCAGCCAGCGCAGCTCGTCGCTCAGCCCGGCGGCCTCAGCGGACAGTACGTCCTCGAAGACGCGCAGAGCAGCACGCAGGCGTCGCGTCGCTACGCGCATCTGGTGCACCCCGCGGGGCTGCTCGCCCGAGCGCGCGCCCTCGGCGTGGGCCTGTAAGAGACCTGTTTGTTCTCGCAGGACAGCGAGCGCAAGATCACCCGTGGTAGCAGCGTGGTCGTTCATCTGGGAGCCGGGTCAGTTTAAGTCAGGGCGTGCAACACTTGGCGGCATGGACCTGTACATCGTTCGCCATGCCATCGCGTTCGATCCCGACCCGACGCACTGGCCCGACGATCGTGACCGCCCGTTGACCGACGACGGTAAGAAGCGCTTTCGTGCAGCAGCCCAGGGTCTCGGCGCCCTGCTTGGCTCGAAAGCTGTCCAGACGCTGCTCAGCAGTCCGTGGGTGCGCGCCTGGCAAACGGCCGAGATTCTCGAACATGAGGCCGGATGGCCCGCGCCCGTGCGCTGCGAAGCGCTCGAAGGTGGCCGCTCGCCAGCCGAGGTGCTGAAGGCGCTGCAGCCCTATCCGACTTCGAAAGCCGTCGGCCTGGTCGGCCACGAACCGAGCCTGCACGAGCTTGCGTCGTATCTGCTCACGGCGGACACGACGCACCTGCAGATGGAGCTTCGGAAAGGAGCCGTCGCGCTCATCGAGCTGCCCGAGGTGCGACCAGGCACCGGCCGGATACGCATGTTGCTGCAACCGAAAGTGCTGCGCGCCATCAGCTGAGCACCCGTTTCTTCGACAACGATACGCAAAAGACGACCTGGAATTGGTCCGCATCAAATGCGATCTCGGTGTTCGATCGGAATTTGCTGGATGTTGCGCGCATTGACCAGGGCCTTTCGCGTTGGTGCGCGAGCCGGTAGACCTTGGCGTGATCATCGCGGAGGTCGCGAGGCGCTCTCGCTGACGGACAGGCACATCGAGCGGCGGGTAGTGACCGTCTTCATGTTGTAGAACACCAGCACCACGGCACAAAACCCGAGCGCGTTGAAGCGCTCCAGCAGCGCGGAACATGTCTCCTGGGCGCAGATCGGTGGTGAAGCGCACCCACGGCTGCTCGGGATCGTGGCCCCGCGAACTCCAGCATGCGCACACCACTCGAGGCATGGCGCAGCCACCTGGCGCTGACACCAGGCAAAGTATCCTGGGCACAACCTTCGCGGGAGGGTGTCGGCATGTCGAGGCAAGGTTCGCGATCACATGCAGCTTTGCGCGGCGGCGCCAGGGTGGGCCGCAGGGCGATGATTCGGGCCACGGCCGGGGTCGGCGCGGCGCTGGCGGGGGCGCAATTTCTTGAAGCGGCGGCACAGCCAGCCGACAGCCCCGGTGGGCGTTTCGGACAGGGCCGCGATGACGGGATCGTGGTCGTCGACAGCCATGCCCACGCGACGCCAGTCTGGTATGAGCCGATCGAGACACTCCTCTTCGAGATGGACCGCAACCAGGTCGCCCACGCCGCCCTGTGCCAGATCAACACTTACTACGATGACGCCTACCAGGAGGCTCAGCTGCGCCAATACGCGGGCCGCTTCGCAAACATCGTGCTGGTGGACTACACCCGCCCGGACGCGGTCGACCAGTTCAACCGGCTGGTTGGCAAGGGAGTGGTGAGCGGGCTGCGCTTGCACCCCAACTGGCGCTCGCCGGGTGACGACCCGTTTGCGATCTGGAAGGCGGCCGCCACGGCTGGCGTGTCGATTTCGGTCAACGGCAGCGGCTTCGCTGAGTTTGCCGACGACAGTTTCGCAGCGGTATTCGAAGCAGTCCCTGACGTGCCGATCATGCTCGAGCACCTGGCGGGGGCGAACATCTCGGAGGGGCCGCCCTACCCGCTGTCGCGCAAGGCGCTCGACCTGGCGCGCTACCCGAATGCTTACGTCCACTTCGGCGGATTCGGCGACGGCCTGGCCCAGCGCTCGGACCCGGCCAAAGGACCGTTCCCGTTCGACGAGCCGCTGCCGCCGTTGATGGACTGGGCGTACGACGCGTTCGGCCCCGGTCGGATGCTTTGGGGCAGCGACTTCCCGCCAGTCGCGGGGCGCGAGGGCTACGCGATGGCGCTGCAACTCCCGATGCAGCACTTCGCCTCAAAGCCGCTGGCCGAGCGGCAGGCGATGTTTGGCGGGAACACACTGAAGCTGTTCCCGGTGATAGACCTCGGTGAAAGCGGAAAGTAGCGAAGCGTAGCCAAGCGGCGCACCGCCCCCCGCGGCTCACTCCGTCAGCACCGCATGCGGCGCCGAATTTACGATCCCGACGCGAGTGGATCCGGCAGTCTTCCACAGCGAAGAAAATGTTGGCTGCTCCACTCGGAAACCGGCATCGCATGTGGTCACCGCCTGGACCC
>JAFAPL010000244.1 GCA_019247135.1 Chloroflexota bacterium
GAGCGCTGCAGCCGCTCGGACAAGCCGAAGCCCATGACGGTCAACGTTTCCTCGAACCCCTCGCGGACGTCCCATTCGAGCAGGACTCGTACGGCGTCGACCTGATGCTTCTGGACGGCGTGCTGTAAGAAACCGTTAACAAATAAAGTAATCAAATAAGGTTCACGACCGAGTGGTACTCTGACGCGGACTGATAACGTAGTTCCATTCGCCATGAAACGATTGTCGCGTGAGGTTGATCTGCTTCATCTCCGCCGCCGTGACCTTCCGGCCCGTTCGATACTTGCGCCGATCGAGACGACAGGTTACCGTCAGTCCTTTCGCCGTCGTCGTCCTGGCAATCAGCTTCACCACCGTCTCGTAGTCGCGCAACGGTTCGCCCCGCCAGTTGGACGAGATGAACGAGAACAGCCGATGCTCCACCTTGTTCCATTTGCTGGTCCCGGGCGGAAAATGCGACACCTCGACGCGGAGGCCCGTCGCGTCGGCAAATTTCTGGAGTTCAAGCTTCCACAACCGGAGTCGCCAGCCGTTGCTGCCGCCCGCATCGGCCGTGATGACGATCGTGCGTGCCTGCGGATACAGACGTCGACCTTCATGCCGCCACCAGCCGCGGATCGACGCGACGGCGAATTCCCCCGTGTCGTGGTCCGTTCCCACATTGACGAAGCCGCGATTGCGACCGATGTCGTAGATGCCGAATGGATACGCCCGGGGCACCTCCGGGCTCGGAAAATCGTGCCCTTTCACGTGCCGGGGGTGCTTCGCGGGACGCCATTGCTGCCCGGCATTCGCGAAATTCCCGATCAATTCCTTCCGCTTGGTATCGACCGAGATGACCGGGAGTTGCTCGGCCAAGCACCGTTTCATCGTGTCATTGATGTAGTGGAATTGGGCATCGCGGTCCGGATGATCGCGGCCTTCTTCGGTCTTGCGATTGCTTTGCAGGCTGTACTGGAGGTCGTGGAGCAAGTCCGCCACCTTCACGTGGCTGATGGCATGATGCCGCTTCTGCAGCGCCCGCGCAATCGCACGCGTGCTCTTGCACGTCCATCGCAGCGGCGAGTCGGGATCGCCCCGTGTATCGGGTTCGATCACGGCTTCCAACGCGCCGACGATCCCTGGGTCCGTGGTCGTAATCGGTTTGCGGCCTGCACCGGGTCGGCGAATGCGACCAGGCGGCAACGGCACGCCAGTCTCGATTTCGCGAATGCCCTTGAGGATGGCCTTGCGCGACAAGCCCGTCGCCCGATGCACGAGCGTGACACCGCCATGCCCGACGGCCATGGCCTCCGTGGCGGCCATCAGACGCCGCGTGCGTTCGTTCAGGAACGGCCACACCGGCTTGAACTTTGCCGTCAACTCGGCAAGGCTGACCACGCGCTGGCAGGATAGTACAAATCATCGAGGTATGGTACTGTTATTTATGAACGCGGCCTAAGCGTCCGATGAATACCGTCTCCATCGGCGCGATCGAACGGCACCAATGTTGATCGAGCGAGCGGTTGCCTATCGTCCGCCGCGAATCCAGTGACGGTACGCCTGAATCCACTCCCAGCCTCGCGGGGGCGGGGAGGGCAACGGCAGGTCAGCCAGCGAGATGAGTTGTCGATGTGGACCGCGACGGCAGATCGCGACGATCTCCTCGGCATCGTTGAAATCAATGCCTTCGACGTCGACCGACATTCCCAAGATCGTCGTGGAAAACGGCACGGCGAGGTGCTCTTGAAGTGCCGCCTGGAATCCGACGCGTTGCTCGGATTCATCGTGGGCATCGAGGATGGCGTCCTCGGACGAACGCGTTCAGCTGACGCGTGCTCAGGCGCTTGGGAGCCGTCTTCGGGAAACGAGTCTTGCCTGGAGCGCCCGTCGGGCCATGAAAGACGAGATCGGCGGCTTACGCCGCTGCCGGCCGACGGAATGACGTCGCCCACCCTTTCGGCGTGAGGTCCCTGATCAGCCGCTGCGGATGCGTGGCGACGCGGAGCAGCACGTCTTTGAGGTACTCGAACGGCGGCACGTCGATCAACTTACAACTCTGGACGAGCGAGTAGAGCACCGCCGCGCGTCGTGCGGCCTCGAAGCTCCCGGCGAATAACCAGTTCTTGCGACCAACCGCGATGACGCGCAGTTGGTTTTCCGCTCGGTTGTTATCAATACTCAGCCGGCCGTCGTCCGCATACCGTTGTAGGGCCGCCCACTGGTTGTTGAGATAGCCGAGTGCGTCGCCGAGTGGCGACTTCGGCAGCACGGATGCCGCCACCTCGTGCCGCGCGGCATCAATTTTCGCCAGCAACGGCACGGCCTGCTCCTGCCGCCGCGTGGTGCGGGCCTCCGCATCGAGATCGGCCGGTGCCCGCTCGACCTGATACAGCTGTTGGATCAGCGCGACGATGAGCGCCGCGCGCCCATCGGTCATGAACGCGTCGACGAAGCGCCGCCGCGCGTGCGCCCAACACCCGATCTCGAGGACGCGCCCCGTGGAGTACAGGCCGTCATACCCCGCGTACGCATCCGCTTGGAGCTTGCCCGAGAAGAGGGCGAGGAACGCGGCGGGCCCATCCCGTTCATGCGTCGGCGTCGCATCGAAGGCGACCTGCTGGCCGAGTGGATCCAGATACGTCCAGAGCCGACCCTTGGAGCTGCCGCCATCGTCACCCAGGATCGTGATCGTCGTATCGTCGGTCTGCAGATAGCTGGCGGCGACGACCTGCGCGCGGAGCTCGTCGGCGATGGGGCTCAGGGCCGTGGCCGCGTCGGCGATCCAATCACAGAGCGTACTCCGCGACAGGTCGACCCCTTCCCGCGCGAAGATGCCCGACAACCGATGCAGCGGCAGATGGTCGACATACTTCGAGACCACGACATGGGCGAGCAGGCCCTCGCCGGCCAGGGACTTCTCGACGGCCTGCGGCGGCGCCGGCGCTTCGACCACGCCATCATGGCAGTCGGGGCACGCGTATTTGGCCCGGACCGTCTCGACAACCACGAAGCGCGCCGGGTCGTATTCCAGCTTCTCGGAGACGGTCTCCCCGATCCGGTCTTTCAGGCGGCCACACGCGCAGTGCTTCTCCGCGTCTGGAACATCCACGTCGACCCGTCGCCGCGGCAGGTGCGCCGGCAATGGCCGCCGACCGGTCGAGCGCCGGCGCGTGTGCCCTCGCACCGGCGTCTCGCCCGAGTCCATCTCGATCGGCTCGGTCACGGGTCCCGGTTCATTCGTCAGTTGCTCGAGCGCGAGCTGCAACTGACGCGGATCGACGCGGTCCGCCTTTTTGCCGAACAGACGGCGGCACAGCACGTCAAGTTGATGCTGAAGCGACGCCTTCTCGCGCTGCAGGGTGGTGACTTGCTCGTGGAGCGTGGCGATCAGCGCGCGCGCCGTTTCGAGATCGTCGACGGCTGGGACGAGCGCATCAGCCACGCGCGCACTGTACACGAAATCGATCGCGCGTACCACGGGATGCGATGCTCACGCCACACGTTCGTACCACCGGCGCCGACGCGTCTGCGCGAGATCAATGCCACCGAGCAGCAGGGCGAGATCCGTACTGCGCATCTCGACGGGACCGCTCGCCGGCTCGCGCGGCCAGGCGAACGTCCCTCGTTCGAGCCGTCGATACAGCACCCAAAACCCGCCATGATCCCAAATCAAGATCTTCAGGCGGTCGCCTCGCGTGTTCCGAAACAAGAACCAATGACCCGATAGGGGATCAAGGTGCAGCTGCTCGCGGACGACCGCGGAGAGGCCATCCATCGATCGGCGCAGATCCGTTGTCCCGGTCGCCAGATAAATTCGGACCGCTGGCGATAGCGTCAACATGCCGTGCGCAACACCTGCACGACGCGACGAAGCGTGTCGGCACCGACGTCGCCGGGAACCCGGACGCGATCCCCGGTCGTCAGGATCAGCTCCAGCGTGCTGCCCTCCTCTGGCATGATCCGCACGGGCACCAGCTTCGGCTTCTTCATTCGCGTACGAGGACGTCGGGACGGGCGTTGCGCCGGTCGTTCTTCCTTTGTTAATTGCTCACGCCAGTAATACAAGGTCCAAGCCGTGACGCCATGCTCCTGTGCAAACACGCGCGCCCGCGTGCCGCTCTCTCGCCAGCGGCGCACCAGGTCGAACATGGCGGTTCGTCGTTCGTCGGATGCCAGCATGCAGGTGTCCTCCGGCACCAGAATGACTGACCGGACGCCCTGGTGAAAGACGGGGTTCATCGGACGGTTACGCTCGAAGGCGGCGTCCGCCGTCCTGCAGTTCATAATGAAAGGTGATGGTCATCTCACCATCGGGGATCTCGATGCGCCATGTACTGACAAGCGCGTCCCCGTCCCAGCGGAGGCTCGACACCGCCAGGCGTCCTCCCTGCGTGCTGGCGACTTCAGCGCCATTCGTCGACAGTTCAT
>JAFAPL010000446.1 GCA_019247135.1 Chloroflexota bacterium
GTAGTAACAGCGCACGCCTGGTGATGCCCGGAGCGAGGCATACGCCCAGCGGAAACACATGTCGGCCAGGTGTCGATTCCGAGCCACGCGGGCGAGCACGGTGCGGCGTGTGCCTGAAGCGCGGGTGATGGGCGCGGTCCCAGCGTACGCTTTGCGGGCCTTGGCGTCGCAGTAGCGTGTCGAGTCGTCACCGAATTCAGCCGGAGCACGGGCTCCGAGCACCGGACCCAAGCCCGGCAAGCTTTCGATAATCGGAGCGTCGGCATGCTGCTCAAAACTGCTGGTGAGCTCCCCCTCCAACGCGGTGATCTGGGTATTGAGTTCGATGATCACGTGCAGGAGCGCACGCACAACAGCTCCATACGCAGTCGTCACTTGCGGTGCGGCCTCGAGCTGGGGCGTCCGCAGCGCTGTCTGGATCTCGCTGGCTCGAGCCGTGATCCGACGCTGGCGACCGCCTGAGCGCAGCAACCGCTCGATCGTGCTGCGTCGCAATGTCCGACCGGCAGTCGGCGTCGATGCATCGCTGAGCACGGCGACTGCGTCTCCGGTGTCCAGATCGGTCCCGAACGCCAGCAGCGCAGCCGGGTAGAACTCACGCAACGCGCTCCGTAGTCCATTCAGGTGTCGCTGACGAGCCCAGATCAACCGCTGGTGCGCCCGTGCCAGAACCTTGATCGCCTCGGCGCGTGCAGAGTCTCCGGCGACCTGCCGGTGGTTCTGTCGGTCGGTCCGGACAACGTCGGCCAGGACCTTGGCATCACCTGGATCGGATTTGGCCCCGGAACTGACGTGCCGATCGCGATAGCGGCTGGCGGCAAATGGATTGATGGCGAAGACCTGGTACCCACTCGCCACCAGACCCTCGACCAGCAAGCCGCGATCCGTTTCGACGCCGACGATCACTTCAGCAGCATCGGCAGCATGCCGACCGATCAGCTCTTGGACGCGAGCAAAGCCCTCGAGGCCATCTGCAACCCGTCCCTTGGCCAGCACCTGCCCTTCGGGATCAACGATGCAAACATCATGGTGCCGCTCACCCCAGTCGATGCCAACAAAGATCATGCACCCTCTCTACCAAGAATGGATCGAGCCGGAGGTGCCCACAGCGCGCTAATGGGGTACGACAACGATTCGTGCATTTTCGGGCCATTAGCCTTGGCTCCCGAAAGCGCGGTTATATGCCCTTCGTAAATGTTTGCGTCACGACGCGGCCGCTGTTGACGTCCAGCACGACCTCGAAACCAGACCATGAGGCGGCTGTCAGCCGCTGACCACTCCAGTGCATCTTGACGTACGCGTCTGCTCCGCGATCCGGAAGTTCCGCTCGCCATACGATGCTGCCGCTAGGTCGACATCGCAGCAGGTTTTGGGTAGGCGTAGCCTGTCCGCTGCCAATACTCGAGCAGCACCAAACAGTCAGCTGAATCCGTCATGCCCGCCACCTGCCACACCGGCATGCGGTCGGGCCGCCCACGCCAGACGGTTGTTTCTTTGCCAGCATCCTTGACGACCAGATCTGCATTGTGGACGCCGAATATGTACTCCGGCCTCACGGCCTGACCCTGCTCTCGAGCGCGGCTCGAACTTGGTCCTCTTGAAGCTCCGCGTAGCCGAGCGTAGATCGGATATCACGATGACCCAGGACGCGCTGAACAATTTCGACGCGTTGGCCTTGGGCGATCAGGTCGCTGCCGCGCGTATGCCGCAATTGGTGTGGCGTGTAGCGCGGACTCCCAGAAGCATTCAGCAGTCCAGCGGTGGCGCAGAGTTTGGTCCACTGGTAGTGGACGGCGTCGTATGAAACGCGGGTGCCGCGATTGGAGTGAAACAGCAGCTCGAAGTCTGCGGGTGTGCGACCGTGGGCACGTCGTGCTGAGCGCAGACCACGCAGCGCGCGCGGCGTAGCGGTAGGGCCAAGTACAACCGCACGCTCGACGCCATTCTTGGGTTCTCGGACACGGAGCGCCTCACGGCCGGGATCCAATGTGACGTCACCCCAACGCAGTTCGAGCACCTCGCCGATTCGCATACCTGTTTCGCGCAGCAGCGTGAAGATCAGCCGATACGGTTGGTCCACGGCACCGATCGCTGTCGAGGGCGCGTTGCTCGTATTGCTCGCGAATAGGACGCGGCAGTCGTCGCCTGCCGCGGAGCGGTGCACGTTCGGCAAGTGGATTGCGCACGCACAGCCCATGACGGCAGGCCCAGGCAAAAAAACCGCCTAAATGTGGCCACACGCCGACCGACAGTGCTCGTCGCGGCTGGCGCGCGCACCAGCCAGTCGTCGATCTCATCAGGGCGAAGCTCGTCAAGCGATCGCCGGAAGCGTCGGTCGACGGCAGCAGCGGCGAGCTCATAGCGGTAAGCACGTACCGTGTTCGGCCGCAGTCGTTCGACTTGGTCGATCTCGGACAAGAAAGCTTCTACGCTGACTGCAAGAGTCGCATGTTGTCCTGCCTTGCCAGAGAAATCCAGAACAACCACTGGACCAGAGTATCAGGCGCCAGTTTGTAGTGCCGGCGCTTAGGTTTTGTCATGCCAGAGAATGCTCATTCTCTGGCATCCTGGCGCGCCATGCCTCGCCTCCAGGACACCGCCTACCCGCGGCTCAAGAGCGTGCTCAGCGCCCGCGATCTGGCCGTCGCCTTTACCCCGACGGCCGACGAGCTAGCGTTGGCTCGCCGTTCCGCCAGAGGGCCGGTGGCGCAACTCGGATTTCTGGTCCTGTCGAAGTTGTTCCAACGTCTTGGACGGCCGGTGCTGGTCGGCGATGCACCACGGTCATTGGTCGAGCGCGTCGCTCGCGCTGCCGCCCTCCACGGCGTATCACTCGTGCTGGATAGCTATGATCGCTCGGGCACGCGCCGGCGGCATTTAGTGATCGTTCGCAACCATCTGGATGTCCGCCCATACGGTCCAGCGGCGCAGCACGTAATGGTCCGCGCGCTAGCTGAGGCGGCGAGCACCAAGCACGAGCTAGAAGACCTGATCAACGTCGCGGTCGAACAACTCGTTCGTCAGCGCTTCGAGCTTCCTGCCTTCGACACGCTGAATCGCGCGGCTCGTCGCGTTCGGGCCGCATTCAACCGAGCCCTGTACAAGCGCGTCTACGACGCCTTGAGCGAGGACGACCTCGTTACGATCGACGCGCTCTTCATCTCGGACCTGACCACGCTCCGCACGCCGTGGAATGAGCTGAAGGCTGATGCTCGCAATCCAACTCTGGCGCATCTGCGCGATCTGGTCGCCCGCCACCGGTGGTTGGCCACGCAGACTGTTGGCACTGAGGCGCTGGCCCGCGTGCCATCCGTCAAAGTGCGGCATTTCGCCGAAGAGGCGCGGGCGCTCGACGCCGCACGCATGCAGGCCCTGGAGCCACACAAACGCATGACGCTAGCGGTCGCGTTGCTTTCGACCCAGTCGGCGCGAGCACTCGACGACCTGGGCGACATGTTTGTTCGCCGGACGCAGCACATCCATAACGCCGCCAAGTTGGCGTTGGATCGCTATCGCGCGGCGACCGTCGAGCGCACCGATTCGCTCGTCACGGCTCTACACGGTTTACTCGTGGCGCATGAAGCGGAACGTTCAGTCGAGGACCGCTTCTCAGCCATGGAAGCGGTGATTGGCTCACGCGCTGACGAACTGTTGGAAGCCTGCGAGGCGCACCTGGTGCACGCCGGCAGCAACTATTTTCCCTTCGTCTGGCGTGCGTACAAGAGCCACCGCACCACCCTGTTGGGGCTCCTCGACGTCCTTCCGCTCAGATCGACGAGCCAGGACACCAGTGTGGAGGAGTCGCTGCGGTTCCTCCAGGCGCACGCCGGTCGAACAGGCCAGTGGCTGCCAATAACGCGTACCGAGCGCGTGCATGGCGGAGCGCGCCACATTCCACTTTTGGACCTGAGCTGGGTGCCTGATGGCTGGTGGCGGCTCCTGACGGGCGAGTCGCGGCAGGACCGGTTTCCCGACCGAGTGAACCGGCGCCACTTCGAAGCGTGTGTGTTCTCTCAGTTGATGTTGG
>JAFAPL010000246.1 GCA_019247135.1 Chloroflexota bacterium
CGGCCAGCCTTCGACGACCTCGAATTGGAACCTGTCAGTGCCGAATCGTTTCGTCACGCACCCTCCTATGACTCCTGGCCATTCCGCCAGACTCATGCCAGCCTTCCCGCTCGCGTGTCACCTGGATGCCCTCTGCTGCGTCAGTGGTATGACGGAAAGACAGGAAGGTACCAATCAGTGGATCAGAGCCAGTTCTTAGCCGAGCGTTTCGAGGCCGATCGGGCTCATCTGCGGTCAGTCGCGTACCGCCTCCTCGGCTCGACGAGCGACGCAGACGACGCCGTGCAGGAAACGTGGCTCCGCCTCAGCCGCGCCGACACGACTCGAGTGGAGAACTTGACAGGGTGGTTGACGACAGTGGTCGCGCGCGTCTCGCTCGACATGTTGCGCTCGCGTACCTCGCGGCATGAGGAACAATTTGGTGAGACCGTACCGGAGCCTCGGGCCGATCACGCCGAGAGCGCTGATCCGGAGCACGAGGCAGTGCTGGCTGACTCCGTCGGGCTGGCGCTTCTGGTCGTGCTCGACACGCTCGGGCCGGCCGAGCGGCTTGCGTTCGTGCTGCACGACATGTTCGCGGTGCCGTTCGAAGAGATTGCATCGATCCTCGGACGCTCGCCGGCCGCCGCGAAGCAATTAGCCAGTCGCGCCCGCCGGCGCGTTCAGGGCGCTGCGCCGGACGAGGACATCGAGTCCGACGTCAGCCGCCAGCGAGCGGTGGTGGACGCATTTCTGGCTGCCTCGCGCGCTGGTGATTTCGACGCGCTCCTGGCGCTACTCCATCCCAATGCTGTGCTGCGCGCCGATAGCACGGTGGTCAAGCGGCCGCGCGCCAATCTGCAGCCCGAGGTGCGCGGAGCGCAGGACGTCGCGGGCGCATTCGCCGGGCGCGCCGCGGGAGCCCAAACCGCGCTGGTCGATGGCTTTGTCGGAGCCGTTTGGGCCCATGGTGGTCGGCCGCTCAGCGTCTTCGAGTTCCGCATTGCCCACGGCAAGATCGTCAGCATCGACGTGGTAGGCGATCCCGAGCGGCTCGGCCAATTGGAAGTAGAGGTGCTGGCCTAGAAGCGCCGCTTGCTATTCGACGAGCAGTGCCATGCTCTGAATTTCGGCCCGCCCGCCTTTTGGAAACGGTCTGGGCATGGGTTGGGCGATGCCGTTCCTGTCGATGCTGCGGCAACGCAGCTCGTACTCGCCGGCCGGCAGGCCATCGAGCGTGCCCACCCAGTGCACGATGGTCCAGCGCATTGGCCAACCGTTTTCCAGCCCGAGTACACCGGCGCCAGCAATCTCGGGCGGGGGATCGATGATCTCGGCACCCGCACGCCAGTCATCTTCTCGAGAGCCCCTGGGGCGAATGCTGTATTCAACCGCCGCGAGGCCGGACACACCGACCTGGGCGATGCCCTGAATCCGTATCGGCGCACGTGCGGCGGCGGGTGACGGGACCGTCAAAAAGCGGGCGAACGTCTTCATCGGACTCTCCAGCTCGTTGTTGCCGAGACGGTAGGTATCGTTCGCTCCGGGTTCATTGCTCAGCAACACCCGCTGTAGCCATTTGACGCTTTTGAATCCGTACGCCTCGGGCACGACCATGCGCACCGGGCCGCCACGCTTGCCCGAGATGAACTCGCCGTTCAGCTTGTAAGCGACGATCACCGGCAACTCACCAGGCGGTTCCTCGAGCACTCGCCAGATCGGCAGCGTGCTCTGGAACAACTGGCGCGGATCATCATTGTGGTAACCGTGGTAGAGCACCCGTCGAATATTGCTGACGGGTTTGGCGATCCAGATCAGAACGCGCAGCGGTACGCCCTCCCACAGGCCCATGCCAAGCGGCTCGCCGAGGTTGTTGCACGTAACGCCCTTGAGAAACCGCACCGCGTGCTGTTGCCCGAGCTCCAGCAACTGCTCAAACGTGATCACGAATGGCGCTTCGACGACGGCGTTGGTATCGGGATCCGCGGCGATGTGCAACTGCCACGTCTCGCGCTCGAGGCCGACGTGTTTGCGAACTTCAGGTGGCAGCGTGTACGGCAGCGGATTGCCGCGCTCGACGTCGCCCCACTCGTGCTGCGGGGTCAGAAATCCGTGGACGCCAATCCGCGGCTGAGTGACGAGCGACTTCGGCTGACCATCCGCAGTCCACCCCGATGAGACGGTGCCTTCGGAGACGGTCTCGAGCGACATGCGGCGCAGTATACGCACGCAGGCTGCGCGGCGGGCCAGCGCGCGGTTGGCGAAGAGCCTTGCCTGGCCCGTGCCGTGCATGCACGATCTGGTGGTCGCATTCGACCGGTGGTACGACACCGTGGTGCGCGCAGGCAGCGCGCACCAGCGCGCGTGTTCCCGCGCATTCGGGCCAGAACAGTACATCGGGCAGAATGGCTTCGCGCGCCGCGACGACATTCTGGCGCTTGGCGCGGCAGTGGTATCGCGCGATGCGAGTCGCGTCCTTGATATTTGCTGCGGCTGCGGTGCGCCCGCGCGGTTGCTTGCGAACGAGCTCGGGTGCAGCGTCGTGGGTGTGGACTCCAGTCTGTCAGCTGTCCAGCAGTTGCAACGCTGCGCCGATGAGCAGGTCACGGCGGCGGTGGGTGACGCCTTGGAACTACCGTTTCAAGTAGCGTGCTTCGATGCCGCGCTGGTGCTCGACAGCGTGGCGTCGATCTCCTCGGTTCGGGACCTGTTCCATGAAGTCGCCCGCGTTCTCCGCCCGGGCGGAGCTTTCGGCTGGACCGCGGAAACAGGTGATCCGCTGAGTGCGGCGGAACAGGCGCAGTTCACACGCACCACACCTCCAACTGTCATGGAGCGCGGCGCCTTACTGCAAACCGCGCGTGAATGCGGATTTTCGATCGTGGAGGTCTACGACTGGTCCAGCCACACGGCGTTGGTCGCCGAGAGACTTTTCCAGAACATCAGCCGGGATCGCGAGCTCATTGCCGCGGAGCTTGGGGTCGAGCCACTGGAGGACCTCGTGGCAACGCTCGGCACACTGGCCGAAATGCTCACGAGTGGCCGACTCGGCGAACTCGCGGTGGTGGCTCGGCGAAGCGGGCCGACGTCCACTACCCGCCGCGCCGACGATGCTGGCACGATTCTTGCTGCGCCGCGCGCGGCTCCAACCCGGAGCACCGAGACGACCCAGTGCCGCGCTCAGCCAAACGCTCTGTATTTCTAACGGGCGTGCTGCTGGGCGTGGGAATTGTCGGCGCACTGGACGAGGCGATTTTCCATCAGATCCTGCAGTGGCACACGTTCTACTGGAGTGACAGCGAAGGTCAGCGCATCTTGAGCGATGGTCTGTTCCATCTGCTTACGCTGGCGGTGTTGGTGTACGCCATCGTGCGCGTGTGGCAGACGTCGACAACATTGCACGGCCACCGCGCGGCGTTGATCGGAGCGATACTCGTCGGCGCCGGGGGCTTCAATTTATACGACGGTCTGGTGCAGCATGCACTGCTCCACCTCCACCTCGTCAACGAGTACGTGTGTGCCAATCCAATGGCAAACAACTCGCTGGCGACGTGTGCGCCTGACATCCCGTACGAGCTCGCCTGGGGCGCGATGGCGCTTGCGCTGCTTGCCGCGGGAGCTGTGCGGTGGCGCAGCGCAGTTTGGACACATGCCAACGATGCAGCGCCTCGAAGATCAAGCGAAGGTGGCGAAACTTCACTCGGCCCGCACCCGCACGCCCGCTGAAGCTGCCGGCGAGAGAGGATGTGCGAAGTTGCATATGCATTCTTGCACCCGAGCGGCCGACCGGTGCCGTTCGACTGGACCTGGCATGACCTTTGCTACCACCCGCGCAGCCTGCTCCAGCGCTTCGCGGAGCAATTCTGGAGGCGATGTGAGACTTGACTATGATGTGGTGTGCCTGTCGCACTTGCGTTGGGATTTCGTGTATCAGCGGCCGCATCACCTGGTCAGTCGGTTTGCACGCTTGACACGTGTCTTCTTTGTGGAGGAGCCGATTCCACTCGAAGAAGGCGAGTTGAAGCCGCGGCTCGACCTTTCGCCGCGTGAGCGCGGCCCGATCGTGGTCGTACCGCGTCTGCCGAGTGGAGTGAGTGCAGCCGAGAGTGACGAAATGCAGGCCAGGCTGCTGACGAATCTGTTCGATTCAGCCAACGTCCGCGAGCATGTGCGCTGGTATTACACGCCCATGGCATTAGGCATCACAGGCTCTCTGCCTGCGCCTCTGGCGACGGTCTATGACTGCATGGATCAGCTTTCGGCATTCCGCGACGCACCACCAGCCCTGTTGTTGCGGGAGCACCAGCTGTTCCGTCGCGCGGACCTGGTCTTTACTGGCGGGCAGAGTCTTTACGAGGCCAAACGATTCAGGCATCACTCGGTGCACCTGTTTCCGAGCAGCGTCGAGGTGGACCATTTCAGTACCGCCCGACAGCCGCAGCCAGACCCGGACGACCAGGCGGCAATCAGCCACCCACGCATCGGCTTCTTCGGCGTCCTGGACGAGCGATTGGATACTGAGTTACTCGCGGCCGCCGCTGACCTCCGGCCGACGTGGCAGTTCGTGCTGCTTGGTCCGATTGCTAAAATCGAGCCGACCTGCTTGCCGCGAAGACCGAACCTGCATTATCTCGGGCCAAAGGCGTACGCCGACTTGCCGCGCTACCTGGCAGGTTGGGACGTCGCGTCGATTCCATTCGCTCGCAATGAAGCCACCCGCTATATCAGCCCGACCAAGACACCGGAGTATCTGGCCGCTGGTTGTCCGGTTGTCTCAACGTCCATCCGAGACGTGGTCGAGCCGTACGGCGGACTCGGGTTGGCGCGCATCGCCGATACGCCGTCAGAATTTGTCGCGGCTGTCGAAGCGAGCATAGCTGAGGACCGAAGTGCTCTCTGGGCGCGAGCGGACGATTTCCTGGCCAGCACCGGCTGGGATTCAACCTGGTCGGCGATGGTGGCGCTGCTGGAGCGTGTCGTGCGAAGCCGGTCCGATGGTGTGCGCGCCCCGGCACTCCAGCGCACTGGGACGGCGAGCGCGTAGCGCATGTTCGATTACCTGGTCGTGGGTGCAGGTTTCGCCGGCAGTGTTCTGGCGGAGCGGCTGGCAAGTGTGGCGGGCAAACGCGTGCTCATCGTCGAAAAGAGAAATCACATCGGCGGTAACGCGTACGACTGCTACAACGATGCTGGCATTCTGATCCACAAATACGGTCCGCACATCTTCCACACGAACTCCGCGGAAGTCTTCAATTATCTGTCACAGTTCACCGAATGGCGTCCGTACCAGCATCGTGTTCGAGCGCGTGTGGATGGGCAGCTGGTCCCCATTCCGATCAACCTGGACACCGTGAACACGCTGTACGGCACACACTTCACCGCGTTCGACCTGGAGAAGTTCTTTGCGTCGGTGGCGGAGCCACGCGACCCGATCCGGACCTCTGAAGACGTCGTCATCAGCAAGGTTGGTCGGGAGCTGTATGAGAAATTCTTTCGGACGTACACGCGCAAACAGTGGGGACTGGACCCATCCGAGCTGGACGCGTCGGTGACCGCGCGTGTGCCCACGCGAAACAATCGCGACGATCGCTACTTCGGCGACACCTTCCAGGCGATGCCGCTGCACGGCTTCACTCGGCTTTTCGAGCGCATGCTGGCACATCCGAACATCAAGGTCCTGCTCAATTGCGACTACCGCGAGATCGTCGGGGATGTGCCGTACGAAAGTATGATCTACACGGGCCCGATCGACGAGTTTTTCGACTTCCGGTTCGGCAAGCTCCCGTACCGATCGCTCGAGTTCCGCTGGGAGACGCGCGACCAGGAGTGGGTCCAGCCTGTCGCCGTAGTGAATTACACTGTTGACGAGGCGTACACACGCGTCACAGAGTTGAAGCATCTCACCGGTCAGGTTCACCCGAAGACGAGTCTCGTGTACGAGTTTCCAAGGCCCGAGGGCGACCCGTATTATCCGGTGCCACAGCCGGCCAACGCGGAGCTCTACAAGCACTACCGCGCGTTGGCCGACGCCACGCCAGGCGTCCATTTTGTCGGCCGGCTGGCGACGTACCGCTACTACAACATGGACCAGGTCGTAGCGCAGGCGCTGGCGGAATTCGATCGCATCCACGGCAAGCGCCGCGCCCGACCAGAAGTGGAGGCGAGCACAAATGGAGCTGTGGGCCGGAACGGAACCCACCGTTAATCGAGTCGCCGAGCGCTACATCGACCAAACGATCCGGACCGGCCACCACGCGCGCCTGAGCGATCTCGACCTCGTCGCGAGCCTGGGCATTTCGGCTATCCGCTACCCCGTGCTCTGGGAGCGGACCGCGCCCAACGGTCTCGACAGCGTGGACTGGGGCTGGCCGGACGAGCGACTCGCACGCTTGCGGCAGCTCGAAATTCGCCCCATCGTCGGGCTGGTCCACCATGGCAGCGGACCGCGCGACACGCATTTGTTGGACCCGGAATTTCCCGATGCATTGGCCCGCTATGCGCGTGCGGTCGCGGAGCGGTATCCATGGATCGGAGACTACACACCGGTCAACGAGCCACTGACGACAGCTCGCTTTTCGGCTCTCTACGGACGCTGGTATCCGCATGCGCATGACGACCTGAGCTTCGCACGTGCACTATTGACGGAGTGTCGCGGTGTCGTACAGAGTATGCGCCAGATTCGGCAGGTCAATCCGGTCGCCAGACTTATCCAGACTGACGATCTCGGTAAGACCTACAGCACGCCGCGCTTGTCGTATCAAGCAGAGTTCGAGAACCAGCGTCGCTGGCTGACCTGGGACCTGTTGTGCGGAGCAGTCGATCGCGACCACCCGATGTGGGCGTATTTGCTGTGGATCGGTGTGCAAGAAGCCGAGCTTGCCTGGTTTGTGGATAACCCGTGTCCGCCGGACATTATCGGCATCAACTACTATGTCACGAGCGAGCGCGTACTTGATGAGCATCGTGATCCGTATCCACTCGACCGTTGGGGCGGTAACGGGCGCGACGACTATGCCGACATGGAAGCGCCGCGCGTGCGCGCCGAAGGCATCGGCGGGTGGCAGATGCTGCTCCGCGAAGCCTGGCAGCGCTACGCCAGTCCGCTCGCGATCACGGAGGTCCACCTCGGAGCGCCGCGAGACGAGCAAATGCGCTGGTTAGTCGACGCCTGGCGTAGCTGCCACGAAGCTCTGGCCGAAGGCATCGACGTGCGCGCCGTAACCGCCTGGGCACTCTTTGGTGGTTTCGACTGGAACCACCTGGTCACGTGTCAACACGATTTCTACGAACCCGGCGTCTTTGACATCCGCGCCCCTTCACCGCGGCCAACCGGCCTGGCCAGGTTGCTCCACGACCTCTCGACCGGACGGACGCCAGATCACCCTGTTCTGGATATGCCGGGCTGGTGGCGACGCCCCGACCGGTTCTGGGCGCGCCCACTCTGGACCGAGAATCACACCTCGACACAGCTCCAGATGTCAAACCGTCAGACCGGGCGGGCTCGCCGCCTGCTCATCACGGGCGCCAGCGGCACGCTCGGTCGCGCATTCGCGCGCATCTGCAACGAGCGCGGGCTGCCGCATCGGTTGCTGTCACGCGCCGATATGGACATCGCCGACGCGGCATCCGTCGAGCGTATGCTGGACCTCGAACAGCCCTGGGCGCTCATCAACACCGCGGGTTACGTGCGCGTCGACGACGCCGAACGCGAGCAGCAGCGCTGCATGCGCGAAAATGCCGACGGTCCAGCGGTCCTGGCCCAAGCGTGTGGCGATCGCGGCATCCAGCTCGTGACATTCTCGTCGGACCTGGTCTTCGACGGCGAGCTCGTCGGCCGAGCATACGTGGAGTCCGACACCGTCAATCCGCT
>JAFAPL010000251.1 GCA_019247135.1 Chloroflexota bacterium
CGCGTGCAGCGACGCCTGGCGCAGGTACTGCTGATAGGTCGCCTCCAGCACGTGGTAGGGGATGTCGCTGGTGCGCGCCATGACCAGGTTGCCATGGTTCATCGCCTGGGCCATGATCACCGCCATCAGGCTGTCGGCATCGGCGACCTTCTTCGCGTAGCGCGGCTGCAAGGGTGTCAGCTCCGCCAGGAACCGGCACTCGCTTTCCACAAAGCGGAAGACGTCAGCGACATCGCAGAAGGGCAGCTGCTCGTAGAACGCCTGGTCGCGTGCGGGCTGCTTGTCGGCCTTGGGCTTGCGCCAGGTCAGCGTCTCCGTCTCCTTGTCGTAGTCTAGATGCGTCAGCTTGCCCTGCTTCAGCTCGCGATTGAACGCCAGCCACTGGGTGTGCAGCTCCGCCGTCAGCACCGCGAGCTGGGTCGCGATCGGCTGGCGCAAGAACGGGATGTCCATCTGCGCGAGCACGTCGGCCTGCTGGTCCAGCGACACCAGCTCGTCCGCGAAGTGGCGGTGCTGCAGGCTGTCATCGAGGAACAGTTCGCCCGACCGCAAGCGCTTCCGGATCTGGCGGTACAGCCAGAACTCGTAGCGGTCGGCGTGCAGCCCCGTCGACCGACCGTCCGCGTCGTAGGTCAGCAGGTACGGCCGCAGCCGTTTGGGCAGCGTGGCCGCCGGGCACTCGGTGAGCGGGCGTTGCGACAGATGCTGCTGCTTGGCGAACACGCCCTTGGCCCAGGACAGGGCCACAAGCCACGGGTTGGTGGGGGTGGCACTGGCGAAGTCGAGTGCCCCGTACAGCGGCCGCACCTGGCGACGGACACGCTCGGCTACACCGTCTACTGCTTGCCAGTGCCGCGCCAGCTTGCTCGCCGGCTTGCCGATCATGCGCTGGGCGGCGCCGTGCAGCCGATCCCGGGGCATGATGGTGTAGGCGCGTTGGCGCACGTCGCCGAACGGCAGGGTATCGGCCATCGCACCGTCGACGTAGAGGGCCAGGAGGCGGCCGACCTGCGGCGTCTCCTGCTGCCTGCGTCGCTGCTCGGCGTCGAAGCTCTTTTTCGCGGTGGCGCTGCACGCGTCCTCCAACTGTTTCATGTGGTAGGCGAGTGCGTCCACCAGGTTGTCCGTGAGCTGCCGGTAGCGCAACCAGGCGTAGCAGAGCAGGTACAGGTACGTCTGCTCGGGGCGCAGGCGACGGAGGTCGTATACGGTATAGAAGGTCGCTCGGCTCGCGTAGTAGAGCAGATTCTGTTGCGAGATGCCGAGCTGCGGCAACAGTGCTTTGGCGATCGCGTAGAGCGGGTCCAGCGTGGCGCGCTTCTGCCGCTCGTACGCCATCTGCCGCCAGCGGAAGTCCTTGGCGTCCTGCCGCAGCACCGCCAGTTCCGAGAGCGTGTCGTCGCGGGCGATCAGGTGGGCCAGCGCGGCCTTGGCACTGTCGTCCAGCGTGTGCGCCAGGAGATCGCCCAGGCGTCGGCGTTCCACGGCCAGTGCCTGTCCGATCAGCTCCTGCAGTGTGGTGTACCCTGGTCGGACGATCTTTTGCTCGTTGAGCCAGACGATCAGGTCCGCCGCCACGAAACCGGGCGTCACGTCCCGGCGTACGATCTGCGCCGCTTGCTGCGCGAGCTGTGGCAGGAACGTCGCCGACCACAGCCGGTAGCCGAACAGCGCGGCGATCAAGCCGCGTTGCGTGTAGAGCTCATGGTTGGTGATCTCCTGCCCCTCGAACGCCTCGCCGTGAAAGTAGCGGCTGAGCACGAAGACGCAGTCATCCTCGACCATACGCCAGTCGAAGCGGAAGAAGGCGTGCTTGGCCTTGAAGTACCCTATCTGCAGGACGCAATAGACCTGGGCGTGGAGGCCGGGCCGGCTGGCCGCCAGCGCCGACTCGGCCTCGGACAGCGACAGGTACTGCATTTGCTGGCCGTCGTCGAAGTCGGGCAGCCCATAGAGGGCCTCCTGCTCGGCCGCGGACAGGACGCTCAGGCGCCCGCTCTTCGCCCTCACTCCGGCAGGGCCTCTTTGGCGGCGGACCAGCCCACGCGCGCGAGCGTCTCCAGCAGCGTGGTGCGCTTGACATCGAAGGTGCGGCACACCGCCGCCTTCGACATGCCGCCGTCGAGCGCGGCGAGGATGGCGTCCAGCTTCTCGCCGGAGATCGTCGGCGGCCGGCCGCCATGCCGACCTCGCCGATTGGCGGCGGCGAGGCCGGCTATGACCCGTTCACGGGTGAGCGCGCGCTCGTACTGGGCAAGCGCGCCGAACACGTGGAACAGGAACTCACCTGATGGCGTGGTCGTGTCCATGCCCTCCGTGAGTGACCGAAAGGCGACCTGGCGCGCGTGCAAGGTGGTGACTATGGTCAGCAGATGCGACAGGGAGCGGCCAAGCCGGTCGAGCTTCCAGACGACCAGCACGTCATCAGGCTGCACGAAGGCGAGCGCCTGGGCCAAGCCGGGCCGGTCGTCCTTGGCGCCAGA
>JAFAPL010000286.1 GCA_019247135.1 Chloroflexota bacterium
TGCACTGGACCGTGGCGTTTCTCAGCCAGGGACGCGCCGAGCGCGTGATCACCGCCCAGCAGGTGTTCGGACGGCAAGCCGTGCAAGCATATGTGGGGGAGCTCCTGGAGAGTGGTGTGGAGATGCTGGACGGCACCATCGAGACGAGAAGCCAACTCCGGTGAAGGGGCCGATGTTCCCGCAGAAGTGTGATTCGACCCCTGCTAGACTTTCCGCTCGGGTCAATCCGGGTGTCGCATGCCAGCTCATCAACGGCTGGGTCGTTTCGCGACCTGCTGCTGCGCTATCGCGGGCGCTGCGGCCTGACCCAGCGTCAGCTGGCGGAACGGCTGAGCATCCACCGGCGGTCAATTCAAGAATGGGAGAACGGCACCAGCTATCCCAGCACCGAGCGACTCGAAGGGCTGATTCGGGCGCTACTGCAGGCGCACGGTCTCACGCCAGACGTGGAGGCAGTCGAGGCCGAGGCGTTGTGGAGCGCGGTCGAGCATGCGGCGCCGCACACTCACCCGCCGTTCGATGCAACATGGTTTGCCCGCCTGCTCACGGAGCACGCGCCACCAGGCGTCCCTTCTGCCAGAACCCCCGCCCCGCCCGTCGAGCGTACGCTCGAGCGCGGCACCGCCGACCGGCGCTACGACTGGGGCGAGGCACCCGACACTAGCGGCTTTGTCGGGCGAGCCAAGGAACTGGACACGCTTTCCGGCTGGGTGGTTGACGAGCGTTGCCGGCTGGTTGCAGTTCTGGGACTGGGCGGCATCGGCAAGACCAGCCTGGCCGCCAAGCTGGCCCATGACGTCGCGCCGGGGTGCGAACGCGTCTACTGGCGCAGTCTGCGCGACGCTCCGCCGGTAAGTGAGTGGCTGGCCGGGGCCATCGGCTTCCTGTCCGATCAGCAACTGGTGCCGCCCGCGACGGAGTCGGAACGAATTATGGCCTTGCTGCAGCTGCTGCGAGACCGACGCTGCCTACTGGTCCTGGACAACTTTGAGACCCTGTTCGAGCCTGGCCACGCCGAGGGGCTCTACGGTGGCGGCCTGGCGGGGTACGGTCGCCTGCTGGAAGCAGCGGGTGGAGCGGGGCACCGCAGCTGTCTGGTGCTGACCAGTCGGCAGGCGCCGCCGGAATTGGCCGTGCTGGAGGCGGAGGCGGTCCGCACCCTCAGGCTAGGTGGGCTGAGTGTGGACGATGCGCAGGGGCTGCTCGCCCCCAAGCAGCTCAGGGGCACGAGCGAGCAGTGGACCGAGTTGATCGCTCACTTCGGCGGCAATGGCCTGGCGCTGAAAGTCGTCAGCGAAAGTGTCCGCGATCTCTTTGGCGGGGAGATTGGCGACTTTCTCGACGAAGCCAGGGGTGGGACCATGTTCAGCGGGATTCGGCGGCTGCTCAGTGAGCAAGTCGAACAGAGCTCCGCGCCCGAGCAGCAGGTGCTGCGAATGCTAGCGGTGGAGCGCGAGCCGGTGGGCTTGTCCGAACTGACGATCCTGGCGCCGCGCATCGGTCGTGGCGCCGTCCTGGAGGCGCTCGAAGCACTGCGGCGGCGCTCGCTGATTGAGCGCGCCGAAACGCCCGGGGCGGCAGCGTTCACGCTTCAGTCGGTGGTGCTGGAGTACGTGACCGATCGGTTGGTCGAGGTCGTGGCGGACGAGATCGAGCGCGCGCAGCCGGCCGTTCTCATCGAGCAGCCACTGATCAAGGCACAGGCGAAGGAATACGTGCGCCTGACGCAAGAGCGTCTTCTCGGCATGCCGATCCTGCAACGGCTTACAGGAGACTCGAACGCCGCCAGAGTATCTCAGGGCTTGCTAGCCCTGCTGGACGCCTGGCGTGGTCGGCCGCCCGAGCAACAGGGGTATGGACCCGGTAACGTCGTCAACCTGCTGCGCCTGCTACGTGGTGACCTGCGCGGCGTGGATCTATCCCGGCTGACGATTCGTCAGGCGTACATGGCTGGAGTGGAGGCGCAGGACGCCAGCCTCGCCGGAGGCCGGCTCGCTGACGTCGTTCTGGGCGACGCCTTCAGCTCGCCCCTGTCGCTCGCCCTGAGTGCGGACGGTGCCTTCCTGGCCGTGGGCACCGCCGCGGGCGAGGTGTGGGTGTGGCAGGTGTCCGACCGTAAACTACTGTTCGCTCTGCGCGGCCACACCGGCGCCGTTATGGGCGTGGCTCTCTCCCAAGACGGGCGGCTGCTCGCCAGC
>JAFAPL010001062.1 GCA_019247135.1 Chloroflexota bacterium
AGATTGTTCAACTTGGAAGTTGATTTCTCTGGCGAGTGGAAGCGGCAGCCCGCCAACAAAACATTCGGGGCGATCGTGAGCGCACGCGATTGCTTCCAACTCGGGTCTGACGTCGCGGGTGGCGCTGTGGCTTGCCAGATTGTTCAACTTGGAAGTTGACTTCTCTGGCGAGATCAGACGGAGGCACGCGCGTCGGCGTGCAACCGACCGGCGCGTTCGAGCTCCGTTTCGATCCATCGATACGTCCGCGTCAGGCCCTCTTCCAAACTCGTTTGCGGCTCCCAGCCGAGTACCTGGCGCAAACGCGTATTGTCCGAGTTGCGACCGCGCACACCTTGCGGCCGACTCAGGTCGTGTGCTTTGTGGATGGTTTTGCCAGCGATGCTGGCGACCATGTCCACCAACTGATCGATGGTGACCAGTCGATCCGTGCCGAGGTTCAGCGGCGCCCGATAGTCGCTCTGCATCAGCCGGTGCAGGCCCTGGACGCAATCGCCCACGTAGCAATAGGAACGTGTCTGCTGTCCGTCGCCCCAGACTTCGATGGTCTCACCGTCGCGCGCCAGCGCCACCTTGCGACAGATCGCCGCCGGCGACTTCTCGCGACCACCGTCATACGTGCCGAGCTCGCCGTAGATGTTGTGGAAGCGCACGACCCGCGTTTCCAGTCCGTAATCCTCCATGTAGTGGCGGCATTGCCGCTCCATGAACAATTTCTCCCAGCCGTAGCCATCCTCAGGGTCGGCCGGATACGCGTCCTCCTCCTTGAGTGGCGTGACCTCCGGGCTGTCCTGAAGATAGCTGGGGTACACGCAAGCCGACGAGGAGAACAGCAAACGCTGCACCCCGTTGACGCGGGCCGCCTCGAGCGTGTGCAGATTGATCAGGCCTGAGTCACGCACGATCTCGGCTTTGTGTGAGCTGATGAAGCCGATCCCGCCCATGTTCGCCGCCAGGTGGTAGACCTGGTCGACGTCGCGCGTAGCGATCAACGTATTTTCCCAGTGGCGCAGGTCGAGCTGAAGGAACTCGTGTGCAGCCGAAGCGGCGTATTCGGGCTGGTGCAGGTCCACACCGCGCACCCAGCACCCGCGACCGACGAGAAAGTTGGTCAGATGGTGGCCGATGAAACCGCCCGCGCCAGTGACGAGAACGCGAATAGGCCTGGTCTGCTCCACGTGTTCTGCCCAAGGATACGCGCGGCAGCCGACCTTGACGAAGAGAGCGCTGGCAGATGCGGCTAAAGATCTTCGTCCGGCAGCAAGCGGCGAATCGTCTGGATGAGCGCGTTCACGGCACGCGCCTCGTCGTGGTTCAGCCCGCGCCGGCGCACATCGGCAACCATGCCGCGGAGCGCTCTTGTGCCAGCCTCAACTTCAGCGCGGCGCCGGACACGTACAGTGCGTGGGCGGGCGTGCGATCGGCGCTCATCCGAACGGTGCATGCGTGTGTGTCTTGCGGCTCCGGAGCCTGTAACGCTCGATCCGACGCTGGTGTTATGGGGCGTGGGGTGAATGGGGCGGGCGAGCGTCGGGAATGCTTACGCTCTCACGACATACGGACGATGCAACACGAACCTCTCGAACCCGACAGCACGGCCGCGCGGGTCGCCCTGTGGCGCGCTTTGCACCTGCTGGTCGACGCGCCGCCGCACGTCCTCGAAGACGAGGTCGGACTGCGCCTCGTCGCTCCGCCAGAAGGCTGGCGAGAGCGGCCGGACATGGACCCGCACTTCACGGCCGGCTTTCGGGCGGCGGTCGTGGCCCGCGCGCGGTTCGTCGAAGACTTCGTTGTCGATCAGGCGGCCCGAGGTGTGAGGCAGTACGTCATCCTCGGAGCCGGCCTGGACACGTTCGCCCAGCGACGCCCGGAGGTGGCCTCTAACCTGCGGATTTTCGAGGTCGAGCAGCCTGGCCCGCAGGCGTGGAAGCGCCAGCAACTCGTGGACCTGGGCTTCGGTGTTCCGGAGTGGCTGCGGCTGGTGCCCGTCAACTTCGAGACGACGGCGTCCTGGTTGGAGCAACTAGTCGCCGCGGGCTTCCGGGCTGACGAGCCGGCCGTGGTGGCATCCACGGGCGTCACGCAGTACCTCACCAACGAGGCGAACGCGGCCACCCTGCGGCAGATCGCCGGCCTCGCCGCGGGCTCCAGGTTGGTGATGACGTTCATGCTGCCGATCGAGCTGCTCGAGCCGGATGAGCGCCCGGGCGCCCAGATGGCCGGCGAGGGTGCACGCAGGTCGGGCACGCCATTCATCAGCTTCTACAGCCCGGAGGAGTTCGTCGCGCTCGTCCGCGAGAGCGGATTCCGCGAGGTCCGCCACGTCTCCACGACCGAGCTGACGGAGCGCTACTTCAACGGCCGAACGGACGGCCTGCGGCCGGCTACTGGCGA
>JAFAPL010001126.1 GCA_019247135.1 Chloroflexota bacterium
CACAGCGCGCAACGTCAGCGAGCCACTTATTCCTTACTGACCAGCGTCCAGGGTGCTGCCCAGCGCTCGACCATGCGCAGCAGCGCCGTGAGCGCGATGCCGAGCAGACCGAGCGTCACGATCGGCACGAACATCCGGTCCACGCGGTACGTGCTCGCCGTTCTGACGATCAGGTAGCCGATCCCCGAGATGGCCGTATACAGGTCCGCGAAGACCATGCCGATGAGCCCGCGACCAACCGCGAGTCGGATGCCCGTCACGATGAACGGCAACGCGGCTGGCAGCACGATGTTCGTCCACAACTGTCGTTCCGAACAGCGAAAGGCGCGGCCGACCTCGAGCAGCTCAGGACTGACGTTTTTGACGCCCTGGTACGTGTTGATGATCAGCGGAAAGACAGCAAAGAAGAACAGAATGATGATCTTCGCCTCGGTCTGAAAACCTGCCCACAGCACGATCAGCGGCACGAGCGCGATCGACGGGATCGAGTACAGGAACGTGATGTACATGTCCAGGGCGACGTCGAGCACACGGAAGCGCGCCAGCAGCAACCCGGTGGTGATCCCGAACACGATCGCGAGCACGAGCCCGATGAGCAGCGTCATCAGACTCGGCGCGAGGTACTGCCACAGCTCGCCACTGGCGATCATGCTCACGGCTGCCGCGCCGACCGCCGTGGGTGTTGTGAACAGGACCGGATCGATCTGCTGGCCGACGAGCTGCCAGATGCCCAGCGCGACCGCGATCGAGACGACACGGATCGCGACGACGTTCAGCCTTCGCGCTCGCGCGTCCGATGCCGCTTTCCGCTGCGCCTGAGACTGCTCGACCGCCAGGTCGTCCCGAACGGTGTCGGCAATGACCGTCATCGCGCGGGGTCCTCAGTCCTTACAGTTGCCGACGGTGGTCGGTCCGCCGACGAGCGCGAGGGCGTCGTTGCTGATCTTCTGATCGAACACCTGCTCCGGCGTAGGCTTCTGCGCCGCCGGCACGTCGCCATTGTCGACCGCGAGCTGTGCCGACCACGCGGTCGCCTCGGGCAGATATCCGGTGTTCACGGCGAAGACGCAGTTCCTGGTCAGCCAATCCCAGGCGAACTCGACCTCGGGTCGGTCCTTTTGTGTGGCGTCCATCATGATCGGGACGACAGCGTCCTTGTTCTGATAGATGGCTCGATTGGCTTCCATCAGCGCCGCGACGGCATCACGGATCAGATCCGGGTCTTTGGCTGCCCAGCTGTCGGCGACACCGTAGGCGTTGTAGACGTAGTTCGGCAGCAGCTCTTTCAAGACGACCAGGGTGTGCACACCCGGCTTCTGTTTCTCGGCCAGATACACGTCCTCCGGGTGGAGCGCGACGGCGTCGACCTGCCCGGCGACCAGGCCTGGAAGGCGGCCGGCCGTGGCAGACGGGATGAACTGGACATCGTCGACGGTCAGATTGGCCGTTTTGAGGACCTCACGCCCCATGACCCAGTTGAAGCTCCCGACACCGCCGCCCGCGGCACTCAGCTTCTTGCCTTTCAGGTCCGCGGCCGCCTTCACATCTGGGCCGACCTCATACGACTGCGGCAGGTGTGGCGCCATGACCCAGACCTCGTGCACTTTCACACCCTGACCGACGTCGGTGACGCTGACGCCACCCATCACGCTGCCCTGAGCGACGGCCGTGCGGGAGGTCGCCGACAGACCACCTTCGAACTCGACGATGTCCGCGTCGATACAGTGCTTTCCGAAGTAGCCCAGGCCGCGAGCCACGAAGGGTGCGGTGAGTGCGACATTCGGCGGAGTCGTCGCCGTCGAAATGCTGAGCTTTCGAAGTCCGTTCGGACAGCCGGCGCCGGCATTGGCAGGCGCGGCGCCCGCCGCGACGCTCGTCGGGCCACCGGCAGCGGCAGCCGGTGTACTTCCCGAGTTCGCGGCCGACGTGCCTGCTGGTGGCGCGGTCGGCGCGATGGCCGGTGTCGCGCACGCCGAGGCAAACAGAAGAGCGGTGATTGCGCCGATCGATAGCGGTCGAGGCAACATCTCGTGCACGTCCCCCCAACGCTGCAGATTACACGGATACGCCAGTGTTTTCCGAAAGGGTGGGTCGCAGCTCGCCCCAGATGTGCTCGCGCAGTTCGGCAAAATGCGGATCCGCTCGCACCTCTGCCATGTCGCGTGGCCGCTCGAATGGCACGTCGATCGACTCTTTGACGGTGCCCGGACGCGCGGTGAGCACGATCACCCGATCGCCGAGCAGGACGGCTTCGTCGATGCTGTGCGTTACGAACACCATCGTCCGCCGCTCGTCGGGCCGCTGCATCAACCGCAGTAGCTCCTCTTGCAGGACTTCGCGTGTCTGCGCGTCCAGTGATGCGAACGGCTCGTCCATGAGCAGGACGCGCGGGTGCAGCGCGAGTGCCCGCACCAGGCCGACGCGCTGCTGCATGCCGCCCGAGAGCTGATACGGGTAGTGCCGTTCGAAGCCGTGGAGCCCAACGATGTCGAGATAGTGCGTGACACGTTCGTGGATGGTCGCCTTGTTCGCACCGGTCATGGCGAGCCCGAAGGCGGCGTTGTCGTAGACGGTTTTCCAGGGCAGAAGGCCGAAGTGTTGGAAGACGACGGCCACGCCGTCAGGCACGCCGTGGACCGGCTGACCATGGACCAGCAGCGTGCCACTGGTCAGCTCGGTCAGCCCCGCGATGCAGCGCAGGAAGGTGGTCTTCCCGCAACCGCTCGGACCCACGATGCACAGCGTCTGGTGTTCATCGACCGTCAGATTGAGGTGGCTGAAGGCGACCACTGAGCCGTCGAGGAATAGCTTCGAGGCGTTTTCGGCGACGATGGCGCTCGCGCTCATGTGAGCTCGATGAGCTCCCACGGAAACTGATCCACGCACTCCTTGCCGTCCGCGGTGACGATGAACGTGTGCCCGAAGAACATGCCGAGCGTGCCGTCGGCGGTGATCGGTGTCGGCTCCACCACCAGGACGTTGCCCGGCTGTAACACCTGCTCGTACGGCTGGGCGTCGACACGATCGGTGAAGATGTGTGGCTCACTGCTGACCAGGTCGATGCCGTGCACGTGAATTGGCCGCGACTGCACGCGCTTCTCGCGGAAGTACGTGCCCGCCTCTTGCATCAGCGTGAGGGGTTTGCCAGGACCGACCGCGTCGACCATCTTGAGGAATCCGGGCAGGACGGCATCGTCGAAAAACGCGCGCACATTGTTCGGCGCGGCGCCCAGGCAGATCGGCGACCCGATCTGCGCCGTGTAGCCGCGGTACCCGGCGGCGAGCTCCATCATGACGATGTCGTCCCGCTGGAGCGCGCGGCCTGAGGGCCGCGGATTGCCGAAGATCATGCTCGGGTTCGCCATCGGAGTCGAGCCGAGGATGATGAAGTCCACCTCGCCGCCACCCTCGAGAATTGCGCCCGCGGCCGCGGCCTTCAGCTGGTATTCGGTGATGCCCGGCCGCATGCGGTCGACGATGGCTTCCATGGCGCGCTGGCAGAGCTGGCCCGCTCGCCTGATGCACTCCAGCTCTTCCTCGCTGTGCACGGAGAGGAGCTCGTGCATGAAGTCGTGTGTGAAGACCAGTTCCGCCTCTGGCAGTCGTTCGTGCAGCGTGTTGTACTGGTTGACCGGCAGGTAGTCGCCGAACCGGGGGTCGACTTCGAGCAGGCCGATGCGGCCGCGCTCCAGTCCGAGCTCTTTTATGCGGTCGGCGATGACTTCGGCGAAGCGGCCGCCGCGTGATTGCCGGACGTCTTTGAGTGCGGCTTCGGTTTCGCGTCTGACGGCCTCGATGTGGGTGCCGCCCATCGAG
>JAFAPL010000064.1 GCA_019247135.1 Chloroflexota bacterium
GCCTGTGGTTGCCCTCGCGCAACTGCGCGCAGGTTTCCATGAACCTGGTCGATTTCGAGCGGATCCCTGTGCGCGAGTTGCTCGGCACGATCGAGGCTGCGGCGCTCGAGCACGGCACGGAAATCGCACGGCGCGAGATTATCGGTATGATTCCCCGGGCAGCCTGGGCGATGGCGCCCGAGTTTTATGAGGGCTGCGTGAATTTCGATCGAAAATTGATCGTGGAAGACCGGCTCGGGCTATAACCGCGCGCGTGAAACAATGGAACTGGATGCCCGGCACGCTCTACGTGGTTGCGACGCCGATTGGAAACCTCGAGGACATTACGCTGCGTGCGCTGCGTGTCCTGCGCTGGTATGAGCAGTAATACCAATCGGAGGTGGCAGTCGTGTCCGACGATGTTCTCAGCGACCTGCTTGGCAAGGCGGGAATCTCGTTCGTCGGCACTGTCGAGCGGATAGGCGCTGCCACGCTATCCGACGTTCCCGTGAACAACCGCACCGCGGTTGTGCGCGTCGACAGAGTTCTCGACGCACCGCCGTCTCTGTCGCACCTCGCACATGACGAAGTCACCGTACTGTTGGCGTCCGATGCCGCGCCGGGTCAGCAGTTCGCGTTTTTCACCGATGCCGCCGTACTTGGCAAGACCCTGGCGGTGACGGAAGTGGGCCGGTTGCCGGCGTCGGAGGTCGCGCCGCACGTCGCCCAGGCAAGAACGAGCACGGTTCAGCCGCTCGATCCGATCCGTCGCAAGATGGACGCAAGTGAGCTGCGCGCGCACGCCGGAGCCGCCGAGGTTGTTGTCGTAGGCAGGATCATTCGCCTGGAGCAAGTCGGGGAGGAGCGCTATTCGGAGCACGCCCCGCATTACTGGCGGGCAACGCTGCAGGTCCAGCACGTTGAAAAAGGGAATGTGTCAGGCGAGGTCAGCTTCATCTATCCGGCCAGCCGTGACGTTCAGTGGGTCGGCGCACCGAAACCGGAGGCACGCCAGCAGGGGCTGTGGATCCTGCACGCCACCACCGGCTCGGAAAGCAGCCTCGCCCCGTTCAAGCTGCTGCATGCCGATGACTTTCGACCGGTTCAACACCTGGACACCTTGCGAGAGGCGGCGAACTGAACGTGTCGGTCCTCGTCGTCAACATGATTCCCGCTTCGCTGAGCGGCGAAACCAACCAGGACAGCGAGCCCAACATCGCCGTCAACCCGGCTGATCCGACCATGATCGTCGGCACGGCCTTTACCCCCGCCCCTTCGAGCACCGGGAATGCGCCGATCTATCTGTCGACCGATGGTGGTCAAACCTGGTCACTCCGATTCATCGTGCCTGGCCACGGACAGACCGGCACACGCGATATTTCGGTGGCGTTTGCCGATGCCGGGGGCACCCTGTACGCCGGCGCGCTGAACGGTTCGACGTCGCATCTCAACGTCCTGCGCGCCTCGAGCGCAACAGCACTCGATCCCATGACGATCCTTGTGGACCGTTCGGGCGAAGATCAGCCCTGGGTCGTCGCCGCGACCGTCACGGCGGACGGAGCCCAACACGACAGGGTCTACGTCGGCAGCAACAACATCGATCAACCCGACCGTCAGACTGCGACGGTCGACCTTTCTCTCGATGGACTGGCCGCATCGGCAACGGATGGCTTCGCGGCACATCGGTTGGAACAGCGCACTCCGGAGGGTGGCCAGGACGGTCCACAAATACGTATCGGGGTGCACTCTGACGGAACGGTGTACGCGGCCCATGAGTGTTGGACCAGCCTGACCGACGCCGATATCACCTTCGATGTGGTGGTCACGCGAGACGACAGTTGGGGCTCTGGGCAGGCCACCTTCGCCGCCTTGCTGGATTCGACCGATCAGCTTCCAGGCCAGCGGGTAGCCACCAATCGGTTCGCTCGGCTCGAGTTGTTCGGTCAACAGCGCCTCGGGTGCGACCTGGCCATAGCCGTGGATCCGACCGACTCCTCGACCGTCTGGCTCGCATGGTGCGATCGTGTCGGCGGATCCGGCGGCACGGATTGGACACTCCACGTTGTGCGCTCCACCGATCGGGGTCAGTCGTGGTCTGACGACGTCAAGAGCGTTACGAACGCAAAGAACCCGGCGCTGGCGGTGAATTCTGATCGGGTCGCAGGTTTGCTGTATCAGCAGTTGACGGACGACGGACGCTGGACTACGACGCTCGAGCTCAGCTCAGATGCCTGGGGGAGTGATCCCACGACCCTTGTGCTCCACTCTGCCCCCTCAGGTACGCCGGCGGCAACGAATCAACCCTACCTCGGCGACTACGTCCGCATGATCGCGGTGGGCTCGGATTTTTATGGTGTGTTTTCTGGCAGCAACGCACCCAATAAGGCGAATTTCCCGAACGATGTGTCGTACCAGCGCAACGCGAACTGGGCCACGCACACGCTGCTCAACACCGACAACCTGACCCCGGTGCGGGTCTCAATCGATCCGTTCTTCTTTCACTGGTCACCTGACGCGAGCACAAGCTGAGCTGCGCGCGAGTTGACAACTCGGCGAATCGGGTTTATGCTCGGCCCCTCGCCTGGGGGAAGCACAGCGAAAGCTGCGTGGGGGCGCGTGTCAAGCTGCTGCCGCATACCAGTGTATAGCGTGATCAATCGAACGGGGGAATTGACTGATGGCTGAAGAACCAAACACCGCCCATATCTCGACAGGGACGTTCAAGTGGGGCGCGGTGGGGCCGCGTGCGCGCGGGCTCGTCCAGGATGTAAGCCCACCGCCGCCTCCTCTGGGTCCACTCGAAAACTTCGCACCCGTTGGAGACGCTGAGCAACGGATCTTTAGAGGCAACGGGTTCAACACGATTTTCCGTCCACAGAACCTCGCATTGACCCCGACGGACCTGGGCGGTCCTGCCAATCAGGGGCCGGATGACAACGTCCTCGAGTTGAACCTCACGAGCGAGAGGCTCACCTTCTCGAAGAGCCTTGGCTCGGTCCCTAACCGCGGGGCCAAGGACGAGAACGGCGACATCTTCCTCAATGGCGTCCCGTATCTGCAGCAGATCAACGACATCACCGATCCGAAGAACCCGGTCGGCATCCACTTTGAGCCGGGCGTGTGGTTGGCCGTCCCCGCGACTGATAAGCCGCAGGAGGGCGTCACGTTCGCGCGCATGGCCTCGATTCCGCACGGTACGACCATCAATGCGCAAGGCGTCAGTCCGGATCCAATTAACGGGCCCCCGGACATTCATCCCGTGGACATCACGCCAATCATCCTTGCCAACAATAAGCCGTTCAGGTTTCCAAGTCAGACGGTGTCGAACACTGACACCTTCCGCCTGCCGCAGAACCTGACGAACATCCCGATCACCCAGGCGATGCTGGACGATCCCAATTCAGTTCTTCGCGATCGACTGAATGGACAGACCGTCACGTCAACGTCGACCCTTATCATCGCGACGAATCCGCCACCACCGCCAAATCTGTTCGGCGGTGGAACCGCCAACATTGCGTTCCTGATCGGCGACACTGACCCGCAGCACCCGGCTGCCAATGCCGACGCGGTAAGCATGTCTGCAATCTTCTGGATTGAGACAGTCAGTGAGAAGATCACTGTTCCGCCTTGCAGCGCGGGCGACTCGGTGGTCGTGCAGGGCAGCGGCGCCGGCACCGATCTTTCGGTCAGCTTCTACGTCACTGCGCCCTACGACATCACGGCGGACTGCGAGATCGACGTCACCTATACGCAAATTCAGTATACGCAGTCGGTGGTCCTGAACTTCACCGGACTGAGCTGGCCGCACGTCTCGGTGGCGACTCTCGTGCCCGACGCTCCAGTGGTCGTCGACGCGTCCGCATTCCAGGCGCAAGCGGGCATGCCAGCGCAGGCCGCCCCCTCAGCGTCAGGCGACTCGGCAACGTCGTAAGCGCGGCCCTCCTCACAACCGCATACCGTTCAGTGTTTGCGGTGGGTCGACGCCCGCCGCAAACATCTGGTTTGTCATGGCCGACTTTTCCACCGGTCTGAATTGGCCGCTGGCCCCAGGCGGGCCGGTGTTGAGCTTCGACGCTGGCCCACTTCAGGCACG
>JAFAPL010000470.1 GCA_019247135.1 Chloroflexota bacterium
GAACTCTCCGCCTTTCATCCATTCCTTCTGGACGAACTCGAACTGCCGCTCGATGTCCGCCTGGATGAACATGTTGACCAGGCCGCGATCGACGCCATCGTCCTCGAGCACGCCGTCCTCTAGGTGTGGGCCGTACTCGACGCCGCGCCGAATCAGGCGGTGGCGCCGCACGGCAGTGGCGCGCTTCAGCTCGGTTGCCCGCGGATTACTGCGGCGCAGGTGCGCGCCGAGCGGGCACCGCAGACCCTCTGGGTCGTCCTCGTATGTGAAGTTGTTGCGACGCTCAGGGTCGGCGGCGATCGCCAGATCGTCCTTGTCAGGCGAGAGATCGACGGGGCACCCGCTGCGCCATCGCCCCATTATCTTGGCAGCGACCAGCTCCTGGTGATGCTCCTCATCCGCGGCATACAACGATTTCGCGGCTGTGTGGAGATAACGCCGAAACGCTGCCACGTCTTGATACAGCTTGCGAAAGACCAGGTACGTACCGTTCAAGCGCAACTCGCGTGGGCTCGGCTGCGCGGTGCCCTCAAAACCGGCCTCATCCTCGTAACCCAGCAGGAACTCGCCGGGTTTTAGCGGACGCCAGGTCCCGTCCTCCTCCAGCACACCGTCGCCTGGATACCACGGAGTGTCCGCGCCTTCAATTGGCGGTTGAGAGATCGGGTCCGCGAACCCGAAATGCTCGCCCTCTGATCCGATTCCGTTCGCATGTGCCAGCGCCATAGTGTCCTGAACGAAGCCGACCACGACGCCGCCGCTCGCCTCCATTTCGTCGCGAACGATGCGCGTCGCCTCCTCGCGACCCTCGTCGGACTGGGTTCTGAGCCAGGCCATCGCGTGGATATGCGGTCCGCCCAGACCGCGTTCCCAGTGTTCAGGCGCATGCGGACCGCTATCGCCCACCAGTTCCGCGCGGCCTCGCGGACCGACTCGAAACGCCTCAGGAAAGCTGTTGAGGGATGCTTGCGAGAGACCCAGCGCCGCCAGGCCCGCATGGGTAAACCCGACATTGACCGTGAACCGAGTCCCGCGCTCCGCCTGTCGAGCATTGACGCGTTTGGCCATTCTGCGCAGCCATTCGCGCGCTCTGGCACCATCCGTAAACTCGAAGAAGATGTGGCGCCCATACCGCATCAGGATGGGCGCCACAACATTGTCCTGAATGTCGTGGAGATTCGGCTTCAAGTCGGCCGACGTCAGCATGTCCAGTACGATGCCTTCGGCAGGTGGAAGTGGTCGACCCGTTCAGCCACGTCCTCGTACTGCCACTGGTGCGCGACATCCGTGTCAATCGCGGCGCCACTCAGCACCGCCTCGTGGGGTCGGGCAAGGTCGGCGACAAACGCGTCGACCTTCGTCTCGAGGTCGCCGTCGCCGGACCCGAGAGCGCGCTGGAACTTCTGCGTCTTGGCGTACCAATCAGCCATTTTGTAGATCTGACCGATGCTGAGGCTCGGAAACACGTCGTAGCACGCCAGGGTCTTGATCTGACCACCCGCGACGTACTCCACGATATCTCGCGCGGTGGCATCAGGACCGCTCGGGCAACCGACGCACTGACCCCAGATAGCGCTCAGGTTTTCTTTCCCGTTCAGGACGAACGCGTCGAAGTACTTCTCGAGCGTGCCATCGAACTGAGAGATGAAAAACAGCGTGTACCCGTCGAAGTCTTGCGTTCGCACGACGAACCAACGTGCTGTTCGGATCAACCCCAACAGTGTGGTCATGTGCGAGAACGACTCTCCAGCTGGGTTTGGCCACCCGCCCGGAGCTAAAGCTCTCGTAAACGCCACCAGGTCGGCATCCGGCTTGAGGCGCCACATACCCGTGAATTCCTTGACCTCGTTGCTGTCACCATTGCCCATGACCAGGCCCGGATGGCGCAGACCCCACGCCTCGGCACTCGTGCTCGCTACAGATTGCTCTCGGTTCATTTCTCGTGAAGTTCTCCTTCACGAACCAGCATGCGCGTACGGCCGAGGCTGACGCCCGGCTGGAGCCAGCCTTCACCCGGCTCTGAACCGAACGGATTGTCAGGCGGCGGTGGGTGCCGACGGCTGCGGCGTTGCGCCTGCGTCCGGCAACGGCATGTGGTAGCCAACCCCTGCTTCGGTGAGCAAGTAGCACGGTGTCCCGCGATCCGGTTCGATCTTGCGGCGGATACGTTGAACGTAGGTCCACACGTAATCGGCCTCGTCCCCGTAGTTGCCGCCCCAGACTGCCTGCAATACCTGCCGGTGCAACATGACTTTGCCGGCGTTGCGTGCGAAATACGCGAGCACTTCGAACTCCCGCCGAGTGAGTGACACCTCCGCGCCATTCAATCGCGCGCGACGAGCTCCAAAGTCCACCTCGAGCGCCTGATAGCGATACGGTGGCAAGGGTCCACGCGGCGCATCGACGCCACGTCGCAACAGCGCCT
>JAFAPL010000573.1 GCA_019247135.1 Chloroflexota bacterium
AGCAGCCAGCGGAACAGGGCGCCGCTGCCGTGCACCTGCAGTTCGCTACCCGGCCTGGCTTTCAGTTCGCGGATGGCAGCGGAGAGAACAGTCGTGTTGGCCCACCGCGGATCAGTGAGTGTGGTCGATGCCACGTACTTGCGGCACATTCGGCGAGACAATCCTCGAATCGGTGTTGCGACAGCCTTCCGTAATCCGTGACTCGGCGAGGGTTCACCCGGTTGAGCGCGAGGGTGTCCGTGTGCGAGGGTGGCGAGGTGGGGACACCGATCGAGCTCAAGCGGCTCAAGCGCGTAGAGCTGTCGAGCGTCGCCGAGATCGACCGTACCGAGCGTATTGAACTCATCTACGAGCAGCGTGGGACCGAACTCGAAGAGCGACGCGGGTACTGGACCTCGCCCGCCTGGGACCCACACGGGCACGGCGAGCACTCCGTCGAGGCGAAGCGGCTCGAGCTCGAGCATTACGTCGACGCGGGCGGGATCGCACTCGGCGCGTTCTGGAAAGGGCGGCTGGTGGGGATCGGAGTGGTTGTGCCACACCTTCGCCCCGGGATCGCGCAGCTGGCGTTCCTCCACGTCAGCCAGGCGTTCCGCGCAACGGGCATCGGCGGTCTTCTGTCCGACGAGCTGGACCTGATCGCGCGCGACGCCGGTGACACCGAGATTGTCGTCTCCGCCACACCGTCCGCGAACACGGTGCGCTTCTACCTGAGTCGCGGCTACGAACTGATGGCCCAAGCACTGCCGGAGCTCTATGAACTCGAGCCCGAGGACGTGCATATGAGAAAGGCGCTTTGAGCGCAGGTGGCGACCGTAGTGGATCGATCCCAATGGAGGCGGGCCCGAGCGATCCGGGTTGCGGCGGGGTGGCTCCGGTTGTGGACCTTGAGGTTGAACGCGCGCGACGGGTTTTGGTGGTCGTCCGGACAACCTCGGCGACCAGACGGTTGTCGTCGTAGATGCGTGCGACCAACGTCGCGTACTGGGCTGACCGCAGCTCCATCACATATCTGCCCCGCCAGAGGCAGTGAGAGTTGCAACGGACGCGGGCAGAGCGTCACGCTCAGCTATACGGGCGTTGTCCGCACCGCCGGCACGTGGACCGGTCCAGAGATGCACAATCGCGAGCATGCGACATCAGCGCTTGAGAGTTGGAAGCGTCGTTGCTATGGCCATCTTGATTGGTGGCACTCTGCTGGCGACGCCAGTAGCGCAAGCCGACGGCGGCCCGCATCGATTCGAGTGGTCGAACTACAACGTTGTCACCGGACAGACAGAGACGTTCGAGATAGGCACCAAGGGCGGCTGCGCCATGTACCACATCCTGCCCGGGTGGAACCACTGGGTCAACCTCGGCGGCTGTCTGCGGCCCGGGTACGGATTCGACCTCGGCAGGAACGCCGACAACCGCTACGAGCTCTTCGCGATCGGCTACGACGATCAGGTCTGGCACAACTGGCAGACTCGACCCGGCCTGGGTCCGTGGAGTGGCTGGTATCCGTTCGACGGCTACGTGCTTAACGGCCTTGGCAGCGGGTCGGCTCCGGGCGGCCCAACTGTCGACTCCTCGGGCGGACGCCTGACCGTCACCGTCATCGGCACGAACAATCGGTACTGGGCTCGGCAGCAGCAGTGCGCGAACGGGTGCTGGGGCGCCTGGCATCAGGTGTGATGTTCTCGCGCGCCGGGTAACGGCACCTGCTCGATCCCTGTGGAGCCGTGGCCGGCCTGGTGGCCTGGGTCCGGCCGCCCTCGTAGCAGGCCGCCATACAGCGACGTGTAAATTTCCCCGGGCAGCGATGTAGTCGCCGTAGTTCTGTGGGGAGGGAGATACGGCCGAAAAGATATGTCGGAGTACGTCGGAGGAGGTCGTGGCGGTCCAGCTCGTCGGCGGCGGCCGTGACGAGCGCAAGGCAGACCGGCAACGTGAACGTGCCGGTCTGCGTTTGAGATCACGTAGCCGATCGCTGACAGACGCTACTGCTCGTGCGCTTGAAAGAGGTTCTGCCCCAACCATTTGATGTCGTCCGCAGGCAGGGGCGACGGCATCACGCCCACGAAGTTAGCCGCGTCGTCGATGCTGCCGGAGCCGGTGTAAGCGGCCTGCTCGGGGTAGGCGAAGACCGGTCGCGTGCGAACAACGCTGCCCGAGGGTTGGCCGTTGCTGGTCTCGGTGGCGACAATTTTGTCCGGTGCCTGGCCGAGCTCGACCCAGTGCACCAGCGGGTTGGCGACGTCGAACTGGTCCGGCCCGTACCCGGCTGCGCAGTGGTACATGGTTGGGAACATGAACAAGCGGGCGAACTGCTGGGTGGTCACGGAACGCGCGCAGGTCCGGATTCGTCGCGTCGTAGAGCTCGGCCAACGGGCGGGTGCTGTTGAAGCCCTGCTCGGTGAAGGGGAAGTCGAGTAGATCTTGCGGACCGCCTCGACCTGCGGCCACGGCGAAGTTTCCGCCAGCCTGGAGGTCGCATGCAGGAAAGCTCGACCAGCCCCGCCAGCAATCCGGTCGCCGTGATCACCCACGTGCCGCCACGCAGCGACATGCACTCGCCGAAAACCCGCTTCATCTGAGCCACGGTGGTTCCCCCTTCATGAACATGCACTCACACTTACGCCGCGGTGCCCCACGCCTTGCGGGCCGTGTCGACCAGCAGCTCGAGCTTGCGGCGCTGATCATCCCAGCTGATCGCGTTGCCCTGGAGGACCGACGCGAAGCCGCACTGAGGACTCAGCGCCAGGTCCTCCATCGGCACGTACCTGGAGGCCTCTTCAATGCGCCGCAACAGCTG
>JAFAPL010000588.1 GCA_019247135.1 Chloroflexota bacterium
CGCCCTTGCGCGGCGAGGGGCGAGTTCGCCCGGTCACAAAGCGTAGCACCCGATCAACCTCGTCGAGGAGTGAGAACTAAAGAAGAGCGATCATGGCGACTGACCAGCCACCCAGCGAGGCCGAAGGCAAGGCCTTCGTCGCGAAGCTCAACAGGTTCCGTGCCCGGCTCACCCCGAACGAGAAGCAAATGCTCGATGCCCTGGTGGAAGCCGCCCGCGAAGCACACGCCAAGGGCGACGTCCAGGTGTACTGGTTCTTGGGCACCGGCTCGGGGCTCAGCACGGGCGCCCTGGCATCGTACGGGGTGTACTCGGGTACCGCGACGTACTCTGGCATGAGCTCAGGTACGCCGTGACTTACGGAATCAATACCTCGCGGAACCCGGCGTGGCACCACGGGAGCGGGGCGGTGGCCTGGGACAACACCGCGTGGGGTACGGCCTGGCTCAACTACTGACGGCCGTCGACGCATGCTAAGGGGTCGTCAAAGAACAAGTTCCCGACTTGCCCCTGGGGTGGCCGGATCGGGAACGCCGGTAGCGCGGGGACGCAGGGTGTAATTCCAGGTCGGGCAGACATCGTGCTTGGTGAGGTTGAGGGCGGCCATCTCGGCGTCGGGGACGGACTCGCCGGTCCGGTAGGCGCCGTCGTGGAGGGCGGCGCGGACGGTCAGGCCGGTGGCGGTCGTCGTGGCCTGGAGATACCCGAGCAGGGTCTCCCAGGTGGCGAGCGGGCGGGCGGCCCAGTTCTGGCTGATCGGGCCGAACAGGCGGTGCTCGATCGGGTTCCACTTGGAGCAGCCGGTCGGGTAGTGGCAGACCGTGACGGTCAGCCCGTGGCGGTCGCAGAGCTGCTCCTGGAGCTGCTGCTTCCAGACCCGCGAGCGGGCGCTGTTGCTGCCGCCGCTGTCGGCCAGGATCAGCAGCTCGCGCGCCTCAGGGAACGTGGCCTGCCCCGCCTCGGCCCACCAGCGGGCGACCAGATCGACCGCGAAGTGGGGCGTGTCGGCCGACTGGCCGACGTAGACGGTGCCCCGATTGTGGGCCAGGTCGTAGATGCCGTACGGCACCGCCCGGCCGAGGGCGTCCGGCCGGAAGTCGTGGACGTGGACGGGCTCGGCCCCCCGGCTCCAGACCCGCCCGGCGTTCTTGAACTGCCCGATCAGCTCCTTCTTCCTTCTTGGTGTCGACGCTGATCCGCGGCAGCCCCGCCGCCGCGAACGCCTGCCGCTGCGCGGTGATGTACTCGAACTGCCGGTCACGGTCGGGATGGGCCGCGCTCGGCTCGAGCTGCTTGGTGTTGGCATGCAGCCGACACCCCTGCGCGTCCAGGAGGCGCCGGACCGTCGGCGGACTCGCCGGGTGCCCGGCCTCGCCCAGCCGCCGACTCAGGCTCCGCAGGCTGGTGCGCACCCACTTCTGCTCGCTCATCGGATCGCCGGCCGTGACCGGCTCGACCAGCTCGGCCAACGCCGTCACGATGGCCGGATCTTTTTTTCGACCGGCGGTCGCCCGCCTCCGGGCCGCCGCTGTCGCCGCTTGACCGGCGCGTCCGCCAACGAACCCGTGACTTCCTCCTGGCCACGCCGGATCGTCTTCTCGTCCAGCCCGGTGATCTGCGCCACCAGGCGTGCTCCACCATGTCCCAGCCGGTTGGCCTCCACGGCGGCGTACCACCGACGCTCAGCCTCGCCGAGCCGACTCAGCAGTAGGTTCATCTGCTCGTGCAGGCGCCGGTCCGGGTGCGCCTCACCGGCCTGGCACGGCGGACACTGGCAGACCCGGACGTCGTTCCCGCTCATCGGCAGCACCCCTTCGTCTGACGGTCGGTTCTGTCATGCTAACCCGCGCTCGACCGACCGTCCAGGTCTGCCAGACCAAAACGGGAAGTTGATTCTTGACGGACCCTAAACTAGATGCAATCGCCCTGGGGCTGGCCGTTGCCGTTGTGGGCCGGCCGCGCGGTGAGCGCCGACGGCACGAGCGGCAGCTCGGCGGTCTCCAGGCTAGGATCGTCGGCGATACGCACGCGGTTGCGGCCCTCGTTCTTGGCGCGGTAGAGCGCGCGATCGGCGGCGCGGACGAGGCGCGCGCCGTCCGTGCCGTGGTGGGGCAGCGCCGCCACGCCGAGCGAGATGGTGACCTGACCCAGCAGGTGCTCCTGGTCGCTGACGTGCAGGTGGGTAGCCGCCTCCCGCAGGTCCTCGGCTCGGCGCTCGGTGTCTTCCAGCGTGGCGTCGGGCATGATCACCGCGAACTCCTCGCCGCCGTAGCGGCAGGCGATGTCGCCGCCGCGAATGTGCGAGCGCAGCAGCGCACCGAACTCGCGGAGCAGCGCGTCGCCCGCGTTGTGGCCGAAGGTGTCGTTGAACTGCTTGAAGTGGTCCACGTCGATCATGATGACGCCGA
>JAFAPL010000787.1 GCA_019247135.1 Chloroflexota bacterium
CGCTCGGGCAGATCACACCAGAAGCCGGGTTTCCCGTGACTGGATTCTTCCTGGCCATGGTCGCGGGTGGCGCCTTGCTAATCGCCGCGCTCGCGGCGGCCGGATGGTGGGTTCCATCCACGTGGTGGCCACTCCTGGCGATCATCGGTGCTGCCTTCTTGCTGGTGCTCATGGTGGTGTTCATCTCGCCGACGAAGGTGGGCCCGATTCTCTTCGCGCTGGCGACGCTCTACATGGCAGTGAGCAGGCCAGCGCTGTTCGCGACTTCGTGAAATGGATACAGGCTCATGTGCAATCTCTAAAGTCACGTGGGCGCGTGCGCTTTTCGTTGGGGCCGTTCTGATGTCGTGGACTTCACTCCGGTACGTTGAATTGCCAGCTACGCGCTGGTGGCGCTCGCGGCAGGCATGCCGCTTCTGCGATCGTGGCTCGCGCCTGAAGTGCTCCCGATGGGACGCGGCCTACAGGCTGTGTCCAGAAACGGACATTCGAGGGATGGTGGGCGATGCCAAACGCGCCGTCGCTTGGTTCGAAACTCACGCGGCGGAATACGGCGTTGACCCCGAGCGCGTAGTCCTGTTCGAAGGACCGTACGCACAGGAGTCCGACCGCGTGTGCGAGACAAACTCTGGATGCACCATCCTCGTCGCCGTCGATCAACTTCCGAGCGGTGAGAGCAAGATTCCGGGCGCGATCCAGTACGCGCACTTGATGAACGCAAGGCTTATGGAAGTCGCGGTCCCACGTTGCAGGTCACTGGCGAATGTCAATGCGCCGCTCTGAAAGGGCCTGATGACGTCTGAGAATACGCGGTAGCGCGTGCACGCCTATCGTCCGGCCAGCTCAGTAACGAGGGGCGCCAGCGCGTCGGCGGAGTTGGCGCCGAAGACGAAATAGGAGAAGCCAATCTCCTCGCGCCGCCGCTGGATTTCCTCGGCGGCGCCCGCCAGGTCACCCGGAAGAATAACCAGCGAGTCGGCTGCGCGAAGTGCCGCGGGGTCGGTGCTGGGCGGTGCCATGAACGGCGCGACGGTGTCGCCGACAACCGACACGTGGACCGCGAGCTCTACGTCGCGGTTGGCGCTGAAATCGCGTGCCAGCCGCGCGATTTCGACTCGAGACTCACCCGGGTTCTGTACGAACGTAACCGTATCTGCGACTTCAGCCGCCAACGCCCGGGCCTTCGGACCGCGTACGGCCATCGCCACCGGCGTGTGAAGGCTCGGGCCGTCGAGATCTCGTAGCGCTCTGACGATCTCACGCACCTGGGCCAGACGCGCGCGCTGTGGGACAACGGGTAGTCCGAGTTCGCGGAGCTGGTCCTCAATTCCTGGCCTGCCGGTGCCGACGCCCATCTCGAAACGACCTTCAGTGAGTACCGATAGCGAGTGCGCTTCCCAAGCGGTGATCCAGGGCGGGCGTACCGGGGAGGCATACACCCAGGTGCCCACGCGGATGTTGGCGACGGCCGAGGCCAAAGCCAATGTGGGGCCTGGCGCTGGTTGCAATTGCGGGACGTGGGGCATCAGCAGCGTCGAGTAGCCGGTGTCGGCGATGCGCCGCACCCTGTCTCGCCACGTCGGCAGGTCAGTTCTGATCGGAGCAACGACCCCGAATCGGAACGGTCGCGTCATACCTGGACTCCTCTCAGACGGGCGCGCCGGTCGGACGCCCGTTCCGGCCTCGGGGTCGGGGCAGCTGCCAGGCGGCATACCGCTGGCGCCCGGTGGGCTGGTAGATGTGAATCGTACGCCACTGGGCGTGGCCTGCGATCCGACCAGTTCGAGCGGCATGTTCGGGCCGTTGTCCGGGAACAGCCGCGTGCCCTGGCCCACGACCACGGGGAACGTGAACAGGTTGATCTCGTCGACAAGGTCGTTCTGCAGCAGCCAGCGGAACAGGGCGCCGCTGCCGTGCACCTGCAGTTCGCCGCCCGGCCTGGCTTTCAGCTCGCGAACGGCGGCGGTGAGATCACCGGAGAGAACAGTCGTGTTTGCCCACCGCGGTTCGGTGAGTGTGGTCGATGCCACGTACTTGCGGTTC
>JAFAPL010000833.1 GCA_019247135.1 Chloroflexota bacterium
GAAGTCCTTATAGACCGATAGACGTCCTGTCCCGCCAATGCGCCTACTTCAGAAGCTCGACGAGCGGGAACGAGCGGTTGCGTCGTGGCGGTATGACGTAGTTCTGCCGGTGGGACGCCGTCATGTTCCCGTTGATACCCATGTTTCGAGCCGGGATGTTGTACGGGGCACTGCTGAAATTCGTACCGTCTGGCATTACGCCGTCCATCGCGAGCCGGGCAGCGTGGAACTTCTGGTGTCCCGGCACGAACGCCACGAAGTGCAGCCCCGGTGTGTTGGTTGGGCCAACAGCGGTACCCGGTGGTGCCCAGGAAAACGGATTGTCGAGAGTGTTGAAGTCTTCACGAAGTGGCACGGGCGTCCCTTGCGCCCACCGGCGGCCGTAGTTGTCATATGTGGTAGCAGGGAGCCGCGTCGCCTGCTGAAGTAGTGCGTTGTGTCCCAACACCTGGCTGCTGCTCGAGGCGTCCTGCTTGACCTGTGCCATCGTCGAGACTTGCGCCGGACCGTTCGCGATCGTGACCGTACTCGGGTCGCTCGGAACCGCATTGTGCGCTGAGAACATCCGCTGGACCCGGTCCCCATACGCCTGGGTGAGGGTGCTGTTGTACCAGGCGTTGATGTCAAGATATAGGTGCGACAGATGCATCGCGGTTCCGGCGGCGAAGTAGCCATTGGGCCACTGGTCCGTGACACCGGGTAGGGTTTCGAAGCTCGGAATGTTGCTCGGGCCCAGTGCCTGGGTCTGCGTACTGGTGAATCCCATCATCAATTGGGCGGCATCCGGGATCTTGTCCGCGCCCGGGACGCCCGCAGCGATCGCGAGCGTCTTGGCGATGCTCGGGCTGCCGAACCCACGACCGGCGAACCCTATGCGCTTGCTGGTCAGGTCGAACAGATCGCCGATGTATGCGCCGCTGTTCGGATTGTCGAACAACGCCGCCTCAGCGCCGCTCACAATCGACGGCGAGTCGCTTCGGAACTTGAACATGACGTGGTTGTCTTCCATCACGACGCCGACCGGATCGCTGGGGAAGGGGATCGCGTCAAGCACCGCATATTGCTTGGGACTGGTGCCCGGGATAGCGGGCCGGTACGAACTCCACAGCGTCGGCACGAAGGTACTGAAATACGGGAGCCCCCAGCCGACAACCATGGTGAGGCCGGCAGCTGTCGATGGATAAGGCGCCTCCACCTTCGCGAGCGCGTTCTCGAGGCGAGTCTTCGCGTTCTTCAGCGCGGCGCTGGTCCAGGTCCCATTGCCCTTCAGCTTTGCGGTGAAGACGTCATTGTGTAACGGCGGAATGCCTACCGTGACGCCGTTGTTCACGATGACTTCGATCTGGTCGATCAGGTATTGCTCCTGGAACCTGCGTATGACTGTGGCGGCCTCGGCGCGCTGCGGGGCGGCGATCTGATCGAGCACCTCGTACACGCCACGAGCGGCGATCGAGCCGACCGTTATCACACTCGCACGTTTCAGGAAGCTTCGCCGGTTGATGCCGGGCCGCTGCTCGTGATGTCCCATCACGGTGTCCTTTCTGCCGATGTGCCCATGCGACCTTGGCCGCATGGGCACATGTCCCCCAGTCCTGAACGACACGGACCGTCAATCTAGTCGCGCTCGCTCCAGCACTTCGGCTGCGCGCAGACCAAGTAGGTTTGCTCGAGAACCGGCACCGTCGTGCCGTCTGCCGTTGTGGTCTCCTGGATGACCACCACCAAGTACATGGTGGGCGCATTACCCTCTGGGACCAGCTTGGTCCAGTGGTAGACGCGGTGGCTAGACGGGTAAGGCGGCGGCGCGTAATACGAGTACGTGTTCGTCACATCGTCGCCGTGATAGCCGATCATAGGCGGAGGCGCGATCCGCTCGCCCTGGAGATCCTTGGCGATCATGGCCGAACTGACTGTATAGCCGCCGTTCTTCCGCGGCGTGGTCGTGGTGATGATGCGCATGGTTCCGCTGAGGTTCACCGTGTCGCCGTTGCACAAGTTGTCAACGATCATCGCAGGAACATCGACAGTGATATCCACCGTCTGACTACCACGCGTGCCGGTCGTCGCGCCTGCCGATCCCATCCCGAGGAACTGCACGCCTGCGAAGACGAGTGAAGCGGCTGCTGCTAACAAGAGGGCGACCAGTCGAACCCTCCGCGGCGTCCGTCGGTGTTTGGCTTTGGTCACAGTAAATTCTCCTTCCCCGCTAAGCATTCCCGTAAGCAATTTCCTGCGGACCGTCGTACCCACCGAAGCGAGCGGGCTAAACCCAATTCTCCGTCCTCACCAATCTGCTTTATCTGGACTTTATTATTGACACTTTTCAGATCTCGGTCTGACGGTCAATGACGGACATTTATGTGTGCCCGCTGACCGCGGACGGTGAACACGCGATTGACGAGTAGTGAGCATCCGGACGCGACGCTGTCACGTCAGTGGGTAAGCCCTCCAGAGGCTGCGTGAACGAAAGCGCCAAGGACATCATTGGGCGTGTGCAGGCTGTCGACCTGACCGCCGACGGGTGACAGCGCCTGCGTCAGTTGATCTACCGACAGCTCGTCGCGGTACCCCAGTACGGCGATCTGCACGCGCTTTTGAGGGTCGGCGGCAGCCAGGCCAGCCTTAAGCTGATCGACTGATATCGAATCCGGGGCATCTTCATTCTTGCCGTCGGTGAATATCAAAACCTCGTTTGGCATGCCGTTCTGGAAGTTCGCCTGTTGCATCCGATACGCCGCGAGGATCGTGTTGTACAACGCCGTGCCCGTGTCCTGCGCGGCAAGGGCGGTGGTCGCGGTGGCGACCTTCGCCTGTTGGCCAGCGTCCAGGGCGGCCGGCGGTACGAGCACTTGGTAGTCGTTCGGTGGCGTT
>JAFAPL010001051.1 GCA_019247135.1 Chloroflexota bacterium
TCCTCCGCCTGGTGCTGGCCCGCCCCGACCTGGTGCGCTCCTGGGCAACGGACATCGCCGGCTGCTTCGACCCGGAATACGTCTGGCACGAGCGCGCGCAGGTCTGGCAAACGCCGGGCGCGGGCGAGGCCGCCATTGCGCAGCAGCTAGCTGCCCCGGCCGAGTTAGTGGCGGAGCGGTATGTCGGTCTGGGCATGTCCCCCGATGCGGCGGCGCGCTGTGCGGCGGCCTTCAACGAGGACATGGGCCGCTGCATCCTGGCGCTATACCGCTCGGCTGCCCAGCCGCGAATCGCGAACTGGGGCGCCGACCTTGACCAAGCCCGCTCGCGGCCGGGCCTGGTGCTCATTCCTACCGAAGACCACTTCACCGGCGGCGAAGCGCTCGCCCGGCGCACCGCGACGCGCGCTGGCGCGCGGGTCGAAGTCCTGACGGGTCTGGGCCATTGGTGGATGTGCCAGGATCCACGCCGCGGCGCGACGGTCCTACGCTCCTTCGTGGACTCCTGAGCGCGAGCACCTAGCCAGCTTTAAGGGCGGTGAACCTCTCCGGATGAGTCAAGTTCAGGCGGCGCGGTCGGCGGTGTGCGCCAGAAGTGTGCGACGGCGGCATCGAGCTGGCGGAGAGCCGCGTTGAGCGGAGTCGGTGCGGCGAAGCCTTCAGCATTGGTGGGTGCTCGTAGCTGGCGTAGCTGGCGGTTGAGCGTGGTGTAGACAGGCCATCGAGGGTCGGCAGCCTATCGCCCGCCTTCCAGCGCCAGAAGGCAAGCTCGCCCGCTACCCAGGGATGGCGCTCGCGTATCGCAACCTCGTAGGCGCCCTGCGCCTCGGCCAGCGTCCGACCATCGTCGCCCGCCAGCCAGGCGGCTTCGGCACAAGCCGCGCTGACCAGACCGAATGTTTCCGAGGTACCGATCGGCTCGGCGATCTCTCGCGCATCGCGCAGCGCATCGTGGGCCTCGGCCAGCCCGGCGCGCGCGTACAGCCGACCGAATGCGACGAGGGCCGGCAGTCGGTTCACCGCGGACATGCCGCAGCGCAGCAGCACCGCGCGCGCAACCGTCGCTGACTCGCACCACCGGCCCTGGTGGAGCAGCGTAAGAGCCTGCCAGGCGCGCATGAACAACTGGTACATGTCGAGGTCACGGCCGTCGGTGAACGTCAGGCCCTCCGCCAGATCATGCGCAGCGTGCTCCAGGTGATAGGTTTCCGCTGAACGTTTGCCGAGGTGAGCCAGAGCATTCGCTGCGTGTCTCGCCTCTCCGCGCTCCCGTGTATCCGCCAGGAATCGCTCGAGATACTCCCGTCCGCGGTCGTACTCCAGGATCAGCCAGGCTGAGCCAACGGCCGAGTGTGTCATGCCGGCCACCTCGTGGTCTCCGCAATGGGTGGCGAGCTCGATAGCCCGCTCGCCCCAGCGAATCGCCGCATCCGCATCGCGGTGCGCGAGTGCCACGAGCGCCTGCGTTGCGACAGGCCAGAGCGAACTCGGGTCCCGGCGGCAGCGGCGCCAGCAGCGCGACTGCTTCGCGACTGCACCGTTCGGCCTCGCCGTGCTGACCAATACCGATCAACATCGGCACGAGCCGGGCCAGACTCTCCGCCTGCTTCAGCGGCTGAACGGCCTCGCGCCACAGCGAGACCGCCGTGCGCCGTGCGCGGATCGCGTCCGAGCGCTCATCGATGACGTTGCACTCTGACGAATACGCTTCCAGCAGTTCGGCTCGCTCGGCGGGCGGCAAGTCATCCGCGCAGCCGAGAGCCAGGCGGTACAGGGTCGCCGCCTCGCGATGGGCCGTTGCCACCGCGGCCTGTCGCGCGGCAACCGGCGCGTGTTCGAGAATCGCTGAGCAGTCGCCCGCGCCCTCCGCGTGGTGAGCCAGGCGAGCAGGCTCCTGCCGTCCGGACGGGACGGAGCGCAAGGCATCCAGGGCACGTACGTGCAAGTCCACCCGGCGCGCCGGCGACATGGTCTCGAGGATCGCCAGGCGCACTAGCTCGTGGCGAAACGCGAGCGTCGCTTCCTGTCCCACGAGCATACCGAGCGACAGGCACTCGTCGATGTGTGAAGCGTCGCCGAGGCCCATGCGTACAAGCAGCCACGTTTCGATGCGCGAACCAACGACCGCGGCCGCGTGCAGAACCTCCTGCGCGGCGGGTGAAAGTCGAGCAGCGCGCGCCAGCACGGCGTCGCGCACGGTGGGTGGTAACCCCGACTCGGCACTCGCCAGCACCTCGGTGGCGAAAAACGGGTTGCCCGACGTCCGCAGGTACACCGCGGCTGCATCGACGTCGCGATCAGACCATCACTCGGATGGCGGCCTCACTCAACCGGGGCAGCGCGAGCCGACGGACGAGTGGCGAACCGGCGAGATCGCCCAACAGTCGTCGGAGTGGGTGTCGCTGACCAACCTCGTCGTCACGATAGGTCAGGATCAGCAGCGTCGAGCACCGCCCCAGGCGACGCGCAAGGAAACCCAGCACGTCGAGGGTGGCCTCGTCCGCCCAATGGACGTCCTCGAAGACCGCAATGGTCGGGCAGCCACACAACTCCTGCAGCAGAGCGAGAAATGCAGTCGAACGATCCGCGTGCCCGGCCAGCGCAGCCCCGAGCTGTTGGAGACAGCCGTCACGTTCGAGGAGGTCCATAGCTCGCGCCGCGTCCCATCGGGCTGCGAGCGTATCACCTCATCCGCCGGCCGAGCCCACGCAGACTCAGCCCGCCAGGTGGCAGGCAAACCTGCCGCTCACGTGGAGCGCGCCTTGTCTGCTCGTGAGATCCGCGTTGATGTGGCCCAGAGCGCCATGCGTAGAGGCACTTCCATCGTCCAATGCGACCTGCGTATCGACGTTGTCCAGCGTGACCGTGCCCCCAGTGGCCGACCAGTTGATGAACGGGTCAGGTTGCGTGGAATCCATGCCCAACATGGTGAGCTGCGCGTGGCCGTCAGAGGCCAGTGCCGGATGATCGCCCGCGGTTCCCAGGACGTTGATGCTGATGATCAAGCCGGAAACGGGGTCCGTCAGCTGTCCGTTGAATACGCCGCCGTCATCCAGGTAGCAGGCGTTGGTGTCGCTCGCGGTGATCTCCACCGCTTGTGAGCCGTTCAGCACGAGGTCAGTCTGGGTATCAGCGGCGGCCGCCGCGGGTGCGAGCGCGAGAAGCGCGGCAGCAAGAACGTGGAGTTTCGGCATCGGACGGGGGCGGATTAGACTACGAAGGTCGCGGAATCTGTCAAGGCTTCGCACGAGGGGGGACGATGACGTACATGCGCATAACGACGGGCCGAATCGATTCTGGCAATGTCGACGAGCTTCGCAAGCTTGCACCGGACCTGGTTGCGGCTGTCAGGCGGATGCCGGGCTGTCAGAGCTTTACGGGAGGCGTGGACCGCACCAGTGGGCGGACGATCACGGTGAGCACGTGGGACACCCAGGAGCACGCCGGCTACGCGGCAGAGGCGCTCGGGGACGTGGTTCAGAAGATCCGCGCCGCGGGCACACAGATCGACCCGCCCCAGGTGTTCGAAGTGATCACCCAGTAGGACCTGCGCACATCGCTTTGTCCGCGCGGGCGAGGATGTAGTCGTACTGGTCGAACCAGCCCAGGCGGCGCATGGCGCCGGGGCCGACACGTAGCAGGGGGTTGAGCCGCCTGCCCGTCTCGCCGCGCGCGAAGAATTCACAGAACCTCAGATACGGCTCAAAGACGTCGGCCGCAATGGACTCCACTCGGACGTTGGCGTACCCCGCCCGCGTGAGTGCGTGTGCGTACTCGTGTCTGTCGTACATATTCGCTCGTGGAATACGCCACAAGCGGCAGTGAACGCGATCAATCAGGCGGCGTTTTACATCCGTCCGCCGTGGACCCGCGGCGATCAGGTCACACGTCACAAGCGTGCCACCCGGCCGCAGCACGCGCATCGCCTCTGAAAAGAATGTCGCGCGTGTCTCGAAGTGGAAGGCGCACTCCAGAGCAAGCACCTTGTCGAAGCTCTGTTCGGCGAATGGAAGCTCGGTCGCCGATGCCAACTGGAGGCGGATGTCGTGCGTGAGTCCCGCGCGTTCGACGCGCCGATGGGCCGCTCGAACTTGCAGCGGAACCACGTTGATTGCGGTGATTCGGCGCGGAGCAAAGTTCTGGAACCAGAATAGATCCTGATCGCCGAAGCCGAAGCCGACGTCGAGGACTTCGTCACCTTGCTGAAGCTGCGCCGTTCTGGCCAGCAGGCCGGCCAGCGCCTGGCTCGCCTCGTCGAGCGTCCGCGCCCCCGCCCAGTACCCGAGATTCACGTAGCTGGTCGTTTCCGTGTAGTAGTTGCCGCTGCCCACGAACTCGTAGAGCGAGCCTATCGTGGAGTCGGCAAACGTCGAGCCGACGAAGGCCAGCGATTGACGCAAGGATGCCCCAAGACGTGGAGCCGAAGTTCGGGATATCACTCAGCGCTGCGCGAATCGACTGAGAGGCTGCGCTTCCTCAGGCACCACTGGTTCAAACCACCAGGCGCACGTGTATACGTCAGTTCGTCCACCGTGGCCTCAGCGAGCGCAAGGCCGCGGCCACTTTCGAGGAGCGACATGGGATCGTCGGGTTCGTCGCGAGCAGTGGTGCTGCTCGGGACGTAGGCTGTACCGGTATCGGTGAAGCAGGCTTCGACGGCATGATCGAAGACGCGCAGGCGACATGTCAGCATGCCGGGTGGCGATGTGGAGTAGGCATGCTGGACGATGTTGTCGGCGATTTCTCCCACGCCGGTCGCGAATTCCGCACGCCAAACCGGATCTGGGCGCCGCGACCAGAGGCGGTCCACTTCGCCCCACAATCGTGCGAGCGCCTCGTGTAGCTGGTCCAGGTGCCGCGGGACCGCCGGGACGACGATCTCGAACTCGACCAGCGGCTTATCCTCAGAGTCCAGCCAGGGCCTCCTCCACCGTCGCGTACGGCCGGAGCACACGGTCGAGGGTTGTCAACTGGAGGACCGTTCGGGGTTGTTCACCGGGTCGCGCGATGCGCAGGTCTCCTCCAGCCTGGCGAGCCGCCTTCAGCCCGCCGATGAGGGCACCCAGCCCCGAGCTGTCGATGAACGGCACGTCCGTGAGATCAACCACGAGGCGCTGGTGGCCGGCCGCGACCGTCTCGGTCAAGCGCGTCTTGACGTCCTGCGCTGCCAGCAGGTCCAGCCGACCGTGCGGATGCACGACTGCAACACCGGGCGCATGTGGTGCGATTCCAAGATCCATCTACATCTCCAGTTCTCAGGGTGGTGGGCTCAGTGGCAACACGGGCCAGAATCGCTCGACCGGGCCTTGCGCTCCGTTGAGCCGGTTAGCGAAGGCACGGACGCTACCTCGAAAATCCTCGCTGAAGCGGAAAACAACCGGAACCTGCGTCGCGTATGCGGCGATGGCATCCAGGCGGCGGTCGAGCGTCGCGGCGATGGGCACCAGCTCGGCCGGCCCCAGCGAACCCGCGAGTTCTGTCAAGCGCCGATCGAGTCCCTGCGGACTATGGATCGCGTACGGGCAATCCTCGTACGCCAGTACAGGCACGCCCGAGCTTGCGAGAACTTGCCCGGTCATGAATACCAATTGGTGATCCACATGCTCGCCGGCTGCTAGCGGGACGTATACGACGGAATCCAATCGCCACTCCGGTAAGGATTGGATCTCCTCGCTGATGTGCCGGGCGAGCGCGCGCTCGACCGGTTTGACTGGTCCGTACAACTCCGCGTCCGCCGAATACCTGTCACCGCGGTAGATCGCGTCCGGAAAGCCGAGCCAGCGCGTACGCGCGCCAAGCGTGGCCGAGGCCGCGGCGTCTTCCGCCTGCCGCCGCTCGAGCACCGCATCCATATCCGTCAGGCCCCAGCGCGAGTGCTTCAAGCGAGCGAAGTCTCCCAGCACGTCGTCGACGACCTCACCTCCGAAAATCGTAACGATCACGACCTGTGTGCCGCGTTCGAAGAGGTCGGCCACCGTCCCCCCGCACGATAGCGCCACGTCGTCGTAGTGAGGTGACAGGAACAGCGCGGTACTCATGGTCAGAGTACCAGCTAGAGCCGGGCCGCCAGTGCGCGGCCGTGGGCCAGGGCCGCCGTGGACTCGGGATCATCCAATCCGGTCGCGTCCGCATGACTGGCTGGTTCGTACGCGGCAGCATCCAGCACAACGCTGAGCATCACCAGGTCATAGGTGATCCAGGCGACATTCACCAGCACCGCCACACCATCCGTGGCGAAGCCCATTGTCAGGCGAGCCAGTCCCCACAGCGCTGCCGAGATGAGGATCAGCATGGAAAGCACCTGGACGCCCACCAGCCGCAGACGAGCAACGTAGGCTCCGCCGGCCTGGCGCGTCTTGGGTGTGACGACAAATCCGAGCGGCTGTCCGAACCATACGTTTGCGCACGCGGTGCTGACTGCCTTCATCCACAGTGGAAACAGCGCCAGGCTGTACTGTTGACCGCGCCAGGTGCGTATGCCCCAACCAGCCACGACGAACAGGAGCTGGTTCAGCAGGAGGTATGGGATCAAGCGGGCAAAGAACTCGATTGAAAATGCCTTGATTGGCAGCCAACCGAAAAAGAGGTACAGGGCTGGGGCCGCTACATACACCGCGGCGACGAAGCCTGACAGGTAGCTCCACATCGTTGAGAAGTACATCAACCGCTGAGCCAACGAGAGTCCGCGGACGGCCAGCGGGTTTTCGCGGAGCATCACCTGAATCGTGCCCTGCGCCCAGCGGAGACGCTGCTGGAGCGCGGACCGCAAATCCTCCGGTGCGAGACCGCATGCCAGCATCTCGTGGTGGTACGCCGACTTCCAACCCCGCGCGTGCAGGCGCATGGCAGTAGCCATATCCTCCGTGACCGAGATCGTCGACATCGGCATGACGGGCTGGGCCTGGTCGGACCGGTCGACGTCGACTGCCAGGAGCAAGCCGCGGACCGTTTCGATGGCCGCGAGTGGCGACATCTCGCGCGTGGTCAACGTGTGGAGTACCTGGTCGTCGTCCAGTGCAGCGGTCATGCCGAGATCGACGTCGCTCACGTCGATACCGGGGATGCTGGCGAGCTCGGTTCGGATTCGTCCAAGGTCGGCGGCGACCATCCGTTGCGCTACCGCCTGCGCGCGCCGCTGGAAGCTCCAGGTGATGTCCTGAATGGGCTCCTTTCGCGCGTGCGCGGCGCGAGCCTCCTTGACCACGCTCCGCATCTCAGCCACGGCGGTGCGCGTGACCGCATCGGCTGGATCGACGTTCCTGGCCGCGCGCCGGAGCAGTCCGTCCGCACTGGTCAGCGCGCGCCGCAGGTGCTGCTCGAGTTCCACGACATAACGGCTGATACCGAGCTGCATCAATGCCTCACGCCGGAGAACCGCGTTCGAGCCGCAAAAGAAGGCAGCATTCCAGCCGTCTTTGCCCTGCTGAATTGGGCCATAGAACAATGGCGCTTCAGACCCGAACGGATCGCCCCGCGGCACGTTGTAGAACGGCTGCGGAGTTTGGACGAACGCCATGCGCGGATCCTGAAAATATCCGATCGTTCGGTCGAGGATGCCCGGTTCTGGCACCTGATCCGCGTCGAGCATCAGGAGGAGCTCGCCACGCGTCTGCAGCAGCGCGTTATTCAGGTTGCCCGCCTTGGCGTGGCGCGGCCGGCCGCGCCAGTCTTCCGTGCGGACGATGTACCCGGCGCCCTCGGATTGGGCCATCGCACGCATGGAAGCCGAGTCGCCATCGTCGAGAACGTACGTCTGGTGGGGATACCGGATCGCCTGAGCAGCTTTGACGGTGCGCCGCACCAGCTCCACCGGCTCGTTGTAGCAAGTGATGAATACATCCACCGTGACGTTACCGGCGGCCGGTGGTTCGCCACGGTGTAGCTCGCGCCACAGCGTCAACCCGAACAGGCAGGCACCGATGAAGCTGTACGTTTCAGCGATAACGAGCGCGATCGAGATCGGCCAGGCGTCCGGGTTGAGCGACGCTGTCCAACGCCAGGTCAGGTAGACCAGTCCCAGGACGACAGTGGCGACGATGAGCGTGCGAATCAGGATGCGGCGCAGCGTCGGCGTGCCCGGGCCGTGGTAGCCCATGCCAGTGATCGGCTGACTCGGCGAAACAGCACGGTCCTTTCGCGCGCGCCGCAGCCATCGCCACCACGCCATCCCGCCGAGCACGCCCGTGAACGCGACGAGTACTCCAGCGCCCACGATCTGCCAGGACAACGCGACGCCGGAAAGCTGCTGCACGTGTCGCCCGCCCTCGGCGCATACGGTAGCAAGGCCGCACTCGCGTGTCGATTCGCTATCGATTTGCGCGGATGTTAGGCTTGCTGCCTGGCAGGGAAGGCGGGCGGCGTGGATTCGCAGGCGCATCGGCTGCGGCAGTTCCTCAGCTGGGACATCGCGACCAACATCGCCATGGCGGTGATGGTCTTGACGATCAACGCGTTCTTCCCGCTCGCATTCCTGCCCGTCGTCGCCGCCCTGATCGCAGCCAACCTCGTGATCCTGATCTGGGCTCGGCGGCTCGCGCGGCAAGGGCGCCTGCAGGCCGCCACGACGTGGACGTGCGTCGGTTTGTGGACCATCGCCATTGCGCTCGCATTCGGAATCCCGCAGGTGTTTCCCATCCTGCCGTTGCTCGTCTTGTGGCCAGTGTTCCTGGCCTTGCCATACCTCGACCCGACGGCACTTCGCCGGTTCATGGTGCTGTCGACGCTGGTGGTGCTGGTCGTCGCCGGACTGGCGCTACGAGCGGCGCCGTTCGATCTGTCCCAAATGGTGCCATGGTGGGTGGTCGGACCCGTCATGCTCGTGGCGGTGACCCTCTTTACCGGGTTCATTTTCCTGTTGCTCTGGCACTACAACGCGCGCTTGTCGGACATGGTCGTGGACCGAACGAAGCAGCTCGCGGCGGCGCGCGACGAAGCCGACGAAAGGACGCGCGCCGCCCAACGCCAGACGGCGTATCGCGCTGCACTCCAGGACACCGCGGTTGGTCTGCTGTCGCGGTTGAAACTCAAGGATTTGCTGGAGGATATTGTCGAGCGAGCAGCCGCGCTCGTCGGCGCACAGGATGGGTTCGTCTACTTGCTGGAGCGCGGGGGTGAGACGATGCGCCGCGAGGTCGCGATCGGTGCAGTCGTCAACTTCGGCGCCCGGTCGGTCAAGCCGGGCGAGGGCTTGAGCGGACAGATCTGGGAGGCTGGCCGACCCCTGGCGGCCAACAATTATCGGCATTGGCAGGGTCGCCTCCGAGATTCAGGCTTCAACGCGGTCTCGGCCGCGGCCGGCGTTCCTCTCACCGCCGATGGTCGGGTGGTCGGGGTATTGGGAGTAGCGTTGCTGGGCGAGGGCCGCGAGTTCGGGCAGCCCGAGATCGAAGTGCTCACTGGCTTCGGCCAGCTCGCCTCGGTTGCCCTGCAGAACGCACGGCTGTACACGGCAGTCGAGCAGGAGCTGACGGAGCGTCGCCGGGCGGAAGCAGCGGTCCGCCGCTACACGATCCTCGCCGCGCAGTTGCATCTTCTCGCGGCCGCGGCAAATGAAACCATGGATCCGCGTGTGGCGCTGCAAACAGCTGTCGATCGCATCTGCGCCTTCACCGGCTGGTCCATCGGCCACGCTTTCGAGGTCGACTCCGCGCGGGCGCGGTTGGTATCGACGGATATCTGGAGATCCGCCGATGGCCCGGCACTCGCGAACTACCGCCAGCAGATCATGCGCGAAGCGCCTCCGGTTGGTGATGGCCTGGTTGGGCGCGTGGTCGCAAGTGGTCAACCTGCGTACGGAAGCGTTGCCGACGG
>JAFAPL010001100.1 GCA_019247135.1 Chloroflexota bacterium
GCACTTGTTCTCCGACGCCGCTGGGCGGGCCCTCGTACTTGCCATCCGGCGTGGCAGAGCGTATAGCGAGCGGCTCGCCGACCACCTTGTAGACGGCCTCGAGCAGCTCTTGCAGGTCGAACGGCTTGGTGATGCACGCCGACGCGCCGAGCTGGGCGGCACCTTCTTCTGCGCCGTAGGCCGCGCTCAGCACGATGATCGGAATCTCATCGTGGTCGGCATTCAGCCGCATGAGCTCACGCAGACCCGCGCCGTCGAGCATCGGCATCATCAGGTCCAGGATCAGCGCATGCGGTCGACGGTCGTGGATCAGCCGCAAGGCCTGCGCACCGTCGGGCGCGGTGTCGACGGCATAGCCTGCTTCGGACAGCGCCTCAGCGACCACCGCGCGGATCGTCGGCTCATCGTCGACAACCAGAATGCGCTTGGCTCCGCGCGCCGGCCTCCGCTGCATTGCGTCTCGGTTAAACCATCGTGGCACGCGTGTGCCGATCCGTCCAGTAGCGCGCGCTACACTTCCACGAACTATCGGCCCGCCTAGCTCAACGGTTAGAGCCGCGCTCTCATAAAGCGATGACGCAGGTTCGACTCCTGCGGCGGGCACCCCCGGACACGACATCGCGGCGTGTGCGCGGAGTATTGCGGCGCATTGAGCACGCGATTGATTCGGTGAATGCAAAACATGCATTCCTCCATGCTGCCTTTGCCGCGCACGGTCAGCAGAGGCGGCGCCGGCGCGCTTGACAGGCCTTCGATTCGAGCATATTATGCCTTCAGGCTAATTAGCTAGTTAGATAAATTACCAAGTGGATAAGTACAGAGGAGACGTACCGTGAACCGCAACCGCATCCTGTGGCTCATCCAGGGCCTGCTCGCCCTCGTGTTCCTGTTGGCCGGCGTCGTGAAACTGGTCACCCCCGCCGATACGCTGGCGGTCTTGATCCCGCTGCCCACCCTGTTCGTGCGCTTCATCGGTGTGTGTGAGGCCCTCGGCGGCCTTGGTCTGGTCCTGCCGTGGCTGCTTGGCATTCGTCGTCAGCTCACCCCGCTCGCCGCCAGCGGTCTCGTCGTCATCATGGCTGGCGCGGTCGTCCTGTCACCCACCGTGCTCGGCGCCGACGTCACTTCAGATGGGCTGCCCCTGGTGCTCGGCCTGCTCGCGGCCTCGGTCGCTTACGGCCGGCGAGAGTTCAGCCGCGCGCCAGCACGTCAGCCCAGAGCCGCTCGGGCGTCGGCGTAAAGACGTCGTCGACGCGCGCGGAGCGCAGCTCCCACGCGTCTCGCTCGAGCTCCGCCTCGAGCTGACCCCTGCCCCAGACACACAGTCCGATGAACAGACGGGCGCGCAGAATACGCCCGTCGAACGGCGACGGGTGCTCGGCCACGGCGATCACACCCACGTCAGCCAACGGAAATGGTCGCCGTTGCTGGAGTGGCAAATGGAACCACTCGAGGCCGTCCGTCGCCGAGAACTGGGCCAGGATCGCCGGGTCGTGGCCCAGCGGGCCGCCCCAGAAGGCGCGTTCACTGGGATTGGTCACGAACAGCAGGGCGAGCGCCGAGGACTCGGTGACCGGCTGCTCGAGCGGTCGGTTGAGCACCAGGCCCGACGTGATGCCGTTGGGCTCACGATCGATGATCAGGACGACGGAACGCGCGAATCGCGGGTCGCGATCCTGGCTGGTGGGAGCAACCAGGAGCGTGCCTGGCACAAGCGGCAGGTCCACGCGTATCAGTGATGGTACGGCCCAGAGAGACGACGCCCGGGCCCCTCGCTTGGGGGCCCGGGCGTCGACAGCTAGCTGGCGATGTTGCTTCTCCAGGGTCGGGGCCGCGCGGCCGCCGAGATCGATGTACCCGGCGAGTTCAGACCATGCGCGGCTCGTCGGAGCCGTTCGGGGTACTCGCGGTCGCGCCGCTCGCGGCCGACGTGGAGGTTGGCTGGCGGTCGACGGTCTCGATCTCCTCGCGCGCCTTCTGCAGGATGCTGCGCAGGTGCTTGAGTCGCTCGGGATCGTTCAGCGCGCCACCGGTGGCTTGCGAGAACAGGGCCCGCGCGAGCTGGCGAAGCTCATGCATGACGTCGGACACCTCGGGACGCGAGGCCGCCTCCCAGCCCGCGCTGATGCGCGAGCGGATGTCGTCGATCGTTGGCTGCTGATCGGCCAGGTAGCGCCGGCCCTCGTCGGTGATCGAGTAGACCTTCTTGCCTTCCTGCTGGTCGGAAGTGACGTAGCCGAGGTCCTCGAGCATCTGGAGGGTGGGATAGACCGACCCTGGGCTGGGGCGATAGAAGCCGCGCATACGGTCCTCGAGGGCACGAATGATGTCGTAGCCATGCCGCGGCTGCTCGTTGAGCAGTTCGAGGATGACGACCTTGAGGTCGCCACGACCGAACAGTCGGTCGCCGGGGCCCCCCGGGCCGGGGCGCCAGCCGCCGCGGCGGCCGAATCGGCCGAAGAACCACTCGGCCGGGTCCTGGTCGGCCCAGCGGCGATGATCACCAAAGCGGAAGCGGAAACGTGGCCCGCGTGGGCCAGCATGTGGATCGTCACGATAGTCGAACATGGTGGTTTTTGAACCTCCTGTTGAAAGTTGTTCGCGATCTACCGTCAACCGCCAGCGAGCGAATGGGTGCAAGAAGAAGACGATATATCGCTGATATATCGCGACTGTATCGCTCCTTGCGCCGTCTGTCAATCTTTTTCGAGCACTGCGCGACGTAGACTCGGACCCCATGTGGCGGCTCCTGCTCGCGTTGCTCTTCCTGCTGCCCGGCAGCGCACGCGCCGATAGCCTGCGCGTGCCCGTCTCCGCCGACGAGATCACCCAGGGCGACACCGGCCAGCCGAACATCGCGCTCGTCTTCAACGTCGGAGCCGGCTTCGAGCCAGCGACCTCGATCCTGGACACGCTTGCCGCGCATAACCAGCGCGCCACCTTCTTCGTCATGGGCTGGTGGGCGGCGAAAAACCCCGATGCGCTCGAGCAGATCGCCGACGCCGGACACGAGATCGCGAGCCACGGAGACCACGTGTTCGATCTGACGCAGGTCGGCGACGATCAGGTGCGTGGCGATCTCGAGCAGGCCGACTCGGCCATCAGCGCCGTGACCGGACGGACCACTCGCCCCTTGTGGAGCCCGTCCGCGGGCTATCGCGACGCACGCGTCAGAAACATCGCGGCGAGCCTCGGCTACCGACCCATCCTGTGGACCGTCGACAGTGGCGACTGGACCCAGGAAGCGACCGCGGAGTCCGTATACAGCCACATCGTCAACGGCGCGCGCAACGGCGCCATCATCGTTCTCCATTACGACAGCCCCACGTCTCAGCTCAGTACCGGGGCGGTCCTGGGCGCGGCGATCGACGACCTGCGCGCGTCCGGCTATCGGCTGACGACCATCACGGAGCTGGTCGGTCAGTAGTGAGTGATTACCGCATCGAGGAGCTCGCGCCAGGCGTGTACGCGCGTCTGGGTCGCGGACCGATCCAGCCGAACTGCGCCTTCATCGTCGGCGACGAGAGCGTGATCGTGTACGACTCGAGCTACTCGCCGGCGGCCGGGCGGGCGATCGTGACGGACGTTGCTCGCGTCACGTCCAGGCCGATCTCGACGCTGATCGTCAGCCACCACCATTGGGACCACGCGTGGGGCGCGCAATCGTTTCCGTCGGCGCTGATCATTTCGCACGTTGGTGCGCGTGGGGCGCTGCTCACGCGGGCGCACCTTCAGCTGGCGTCGCTGCGCGCGGCGCCGGCGCGCGCAGCCGGCTGGATGGAGATCGCGCCCGAGCAGCTCGTCCGCGAGATCGACGAGCTGCGCCCGACGCCGGCCACGCTCACGTTCACTGAGTCGGCCGCGCTGTGGAGTGGCGACCGCGAGATCCAGCTCCGCTACTTCGGTCCGGCGCACACGTATGGCGACACGCTCGTGTGGCTGCCCGAGCAGCGGGTGCTCTTCGGCGGCGACGTCGTGTGTCAGCGATTGATCCCGGTCGTCGGCGACGGGGATCCGCTGCACTTCACCGACGTCCTGGATGACGTGGTTGCGCTCCAGCCACAGACGATCGTGCCCGGGCACGGCGGGATCGCTGGTGTGGCTGATGTGCGTGAGTTTCAGCGCTGTCTGAAGGCGCTGCGCGCCGAGGTACGCGCGGCCAGAGACGACGGCGCGCCCGACGCCGCGGCGGCGGTCGAGCGCGTCAAACTGGGCGATTTCGCGGACTGGGCCGGGCGGGACATCCTGCCCGCCTCGGTCCGCAGGATCTGGGAATTGCTTTCCGAGGGCTCGACCAGCCGGTAGCAGATCCAGCCCCCGGAAACAGCTTTAGACCGATTTGTCCGTGATATTGAACCCGCGGATGGTCTCGACGCTCTTGCCCGTCACCTTCGAGTGCGCAAACACGTACAGGTTGGAGTGCGTCGACGGGAACCTCGTCGGGTTGAACGACAGCGACCAGCTTCCGTCACTCGCGGGCGTCACCGTACCCAGCTGGGTGCCCGTCTCCGGCTCGCCGTTGATCCAGACGTCGACCCGGTCGACATCCGAGCTCGCCGTGCCCTGGATCGTGAAGCTACTCCGCGTCGAGACGTTCTGAGCTTCATTGGGCGCGGTCACCGTCACACTCGTGTTCGCCGACCCACCTGAGGTGGTCGTCGACGAGGTCGACGGCGCGGGCATGCCCGCCGCGGGCGCGGTGCTCGAGACGTTGACGTTGACCGACTTGAACCACCAGCCTTTGCCGGGCGTGTGCAAGTAGACGTTCAACGTCTGCTGACCAGTCGGCAGCGCTGAACCCTGCACGCTCGCCGAAAAGCCCGAGGCCGCCCAGAACGCGTTGCCCAGAGCAGCGCCAACGTCGGGTCGGTTCTGGCCGACGATGCCCTTGGCGAGCATGGTGCCACCGCTGCCCATCGAGCCCAGGAACACCTGAACGTCGTCGGCGCCAGCCCAACCCTGTGCTTGCTTATCCACGAACCAGCCACCGACGGTCAGCGTTCCGGCGTTCGCGACGGTCGACCCGCCGGCGGGAATGTCAATTGAACCAACGTATGTGTTGTCGAGGATGGCGTTCGGGCCCTGTTGCCAGCCGGCAGGTTGCGCGGCGGCGGGCGGTGCCGCCGTCAGCACCAGAGCGCCGAGGACGGCAAAAACCGAAAGAGTTCGAAGGCTGAACCAGCCAGACCGCATGTGCCAGCGGACCTCCACACGAAAATAAAGTCGCGCGCAAGTTATAGGTCAGCCGTCGGCTCTGGTGCCGCTACATAACACAATGTCGCTATTCTTCGCGCGCGAGTTGGTCCTTTCGCACGCTCAAACGCACACGATCGCCCGATACCTCGGTCACACGGTTGCTGGCAACATAACGGTCGGTGTCCATCAGATCCGGTCCATCAATCTTGATGTAGCCCGTTCGTCGCAATCGACTGCGCAATGGTTCGGGCACGTCCGGTTCGCGTTCGTTCGGGAAAATAGACTCGCCTACCACGCCAATGATGTCGCGCGGCTTATCCGTATCCGAAACGGTCGTCGATTCCGGGTCGCCCATCTGCACCAGCTGCACGCGGCCGACCTCGTCGCCGGCGGCATCGAGCACGTGCATGCCTTCGCGCACCTGAACTAACGGGTTGTTGTCGAACCCACCGGTGGTGTTCTGCATATGCTCCAACCATGCAGACGATGGGCCAAGCCATATGAGCTGGCAGACACACCGCTGCTCGAGTGAGCCTGACGTCGTCGCCCCAGACGGCTCGGAGATTCGGCTTCTGACTCAGATCCGTGCGGCGAGCATGGTCCTGTGCACGCTTCGACCAGGCCAGACGACCCGGGCTGTCCAGCACCGCGGCGTGGAAGAACTCTGGTACAGCATCTCGGGCCACGGCGAGCTCTGGCGTTCCGATGGCATGCGCGACGAGATTGTCAGCCTCGAACCAGGGGTCGCCGTGAACATTCCGGCGGCAGCACGTTTTCAGTTTCGCTGCACGGGCGCTGAGGCTCTCGAGATCGTCATTGCCACCGCGCCGCCGTGGCCAGGCGACGACGAGGCCCGGCCGGCCGAGGGGGTGTGGCCGCCGAGCGTATGAGCCAGGCCTGGCCCCGACTACGCCTGACCGATGAGCTGCCAAGTTCGGCGGACGTGGTCGTCATCGGTGGCGGCATCGTCGGCGCGGCGACCGCCTTCTTCGCGCACCGCGCCGGCCTCGACGCGCTCTTGCTCGAAAAGCGACCAGCCCTGTGCACCTTGACGACCCCCGTCTCTACGGGAGCGTTCAGACTGCAATTCGACAACCCTGACGAGATCGCGGTTGTCCGCGAGAGCATCGGCCTGTTCGACGCGTTCGCCGAAATAGCCGAGCTGCCCGGCTACGACCTGGACATCCGCAAACAGGGCTACCTGTTCTGCGCCACGAGCGACGAAGGTGTCGCGCACCAGCGCCACTTCGTCGACGCGTTGCATGGCTGGGGTGTCTCCGATGTAGAGCTGCTGACGGGTGACGAGGCGCGCTACCGCTTTCCGTACCTGTCTGAGGAGATCGTCCAGGCTCGATTTCGCGCGGGGGACGGCTGGCTCGAGCCGAAACGGCTGACCCTCGGCTATGCCCGCGCCAGCGCAGCGCTGGTCTGTCTCGAGACTCCCTGCACCGGCTTCGTCATAGACGGCGGACGCGTCACCGGTGTGAAGACGCCGCGGGGCTCGATCGGTTGCCAGTACGCGGTGGTGGCCACTGGGCCGTTCGCTGCACCGGTGGCGGCCATGGCAGGTCTGCGGCTGGACCTGCGGCCGACCATCCGCCACAAGATGATCATTCCCGACTTCCCCCAACTGCCGCATGACGGGCCGATGACCATCCACGAAGAAACGGCTGCCCACTGGCGGCCTGGATTGCGTGGCTGCTTCGGGCTATGGACCGAAGCGACCACCCCGGCCGGCGACCCCCTGGACAACGTGCCGACCAACGTCGAGTTCGCTTTTGGTCTGCTGGACCCGCGCTCCTCGCGATCGCTCGCGCGCCTGAGTCCGATCTGGAAAGACGCCTGGGAAGCAGGGACGCTGTACTGGGCGCTACAAGCGGGCCAGTACACGTACACCGCCGACCACCGGCCGCTGCTGGGTCCGAGCAGCGTGCCCGGCCTGGTGCTGAACGTCGGTTACAGCGGACACGGCATCATGAGCAGCGGCGGCGGCAGTCGAATGGTCGTCGACGCGATGCTCGGGCGGCTCGCGGCGGCGGACAACCCGTTCGATCCACAGCGGACCGTGGTCGAGCGGCCCCTCGACATTCTGTAAACTGGCGCGCCAGTTCACGCGGGCTGAGGCTCGACGAGTCACACTGCTGCTCAGGTGCGCCGCGACTGCGTGATGCGCCAGTAGGCAAGCAGGCCGGTGATCGTTTTGGCGTCGCTCACCTCGCCGCTCAGGACCTGCTCGATGGCGCTTTCCAGCGGCATGCGCACGACGTCGATCGGTTCGACCTCGTCTGCATGCGCCTCAGCCTGCCGTAAGCCATGCGCCGCGAATACGTGCAACACTTCGGTGCAGAAGCCTGGCGACGAGTAAAACACCGCCAGCGGCTCGACTCGGTCGGCGCTGAAGCCCGTTTCCTCTTGGAGCTCGCGCCGCGCGCAGTCGATCGGCTCCTCGCCCGGTTCGACGATGCCGGCCGGCAGTTCCAGGACGTGCGCCCCGACGGCGGGTCGATGCTGTCGCACCAGCAGAACCGTCGCATCCGTGTCGACCGCGACGATGGCCGCCCCAGGCGCGTGCTCGACGACCTCGCGGACGTGCAGCGCACGGTCGCTGCCGACGATGTCGACCAGCTTGAGCGTCGCCACCCGGCCGGCGTAGACGGTGCGCTCGTTCATCCACGCGCCTCGTCGATGCTGAAGGTCATCTGCAAGATGATGGCGTGCGGCGGCCTCGGTTCGGTGCGGCGGGCTGGCGCTGTCTCATCCAGCCGCATCTCAAGGGCAGCCCTATGAAGATTTCCTTCGATCACGCCGACAGGTTGCCGCGGCGGGCTGGCGCTGTCTCATCCAAGGGGTTGCTGCGCGGTAGCCCGCATACAAACGCTCGAAATAACTTACTTGTCAGCTACCTTGCCGGCATGTCATAGTAGACGCATGGCAGGCGGCGACTTCCGGACGTGGCTCTCGGCGAGCATGCACAATCGCGGCCTCTCTCAGGCCCAGCTCGCACGCTCTGTCGGCGTGGCTGACACCCAGGTGTCTCGCTGGCGCCGCGGTCAGGTCGTCCCCACTGTCCAGTACCTGCAGCGCCTCGCCGACACGTTCGGGGTCGAACGCGCGGTCCTCGACCGCATGGTCGGCCTCCCGGTGGCCGAGGCGCGCGAAGGCGGCAGCGAACCCCAGGATCCGCAGGTCGAAGCAGAGCTCCAGGCCTACCAGGCACGCCTGCGCGAGGTTCTCGAACAGCGGCTGCCGCGCTCCATGTGGCGCGCCTACATGGAGGCGTGTGTTGCGCTGGCCGAGGGGCTGGGTGGCTCGGCGCGACGCATCATGCGCGAGTCGCTCGAACACCCCGCACACGAACTCCCGCCCATCGGCTTTCCTCAGACTCAGAGTCACACTCAGACTCACACGCAGTCTCAAACTCACGTTCGTACTGACACTGAAACTCAGCCCAACAGCAAGCCGGCGAAGGAGCCATGAAAGCCATGCAACGACCAACGCTCTATTCGGTGCCAATGGTGGTCGAGCAGACCAGTCGCGGCGAGCGCGCCTACGACATCTTCTCGCTCCTGCTGCGGAACCGCATCATCTTCCTGGGTACACCGGTTACCGAGGAGGTAGCCAACACGATCGTCGCGCAGCTGCTCTTCCTGCAGCAGGACGACCCGGATCGAGACATTCAGCTGTACATCAACAGCCCGGGCGGAGAGGCGGACGCGGGCCTGGCGATCTACGACACCATGCAGCTGGTCGCGCCGGACGTCGGCACCACCTGTGTCGGCATGGCCGCGAGTGCCGCGGCGGTGATCCTCGCCGGCGGCGCCCGAGGCAAACGCGCCGCTTTGCCGAATTCGCGCATGCTCATTCACCAGGCCTCGGCCGGCGTTCAGGGCACCGCCGCGGACATCGAAGTCCATGCGCGCGAGATCCTGCGACTCAATGCGCGCATCAAGGAGTTACTGGCGGCCGACACGGGCCAGGACGTCGAGCGGCTCACGCGCGACATGAACCGTGACTACTGGATGAGCGCTCTCGAAGCCGGGGAGTACGGGCTCATCGACACCATCGTCGGTGCGACCGATGCGTCGTTGGCGGCTGATCGCGCCGAGAAAGCACTCGACGAGTCTGGCCGCCGCAATGGCCACGCGAACGGCAAGCTGCTGCCGTAGTCGTCAACCGTCGGCACGCGCCCGAGCACCGTCGCAGCCAGGTCGCTGTGGCATACTCCGATGCGGCTTGACGGTGCTGTCACGGTCCTACGTCCTGGTCGTGGATGACGACCCTGCGATCCGCGGACTCGTCGCCGAGGCTCTGCGCGGCGAAGGTTTCTCGGTCGATCTCGCCGCACACGGCCGCGAAGCGCTCGACGCGATGCGCGCACGGCGGCCGGCGACCGTCGTGCTCGACCTGATGATGCCCGTCATGGACGGCTTCACCTTCATCGAGAACTGTCACAAAGAGCAGTTGTGCAACGGCGTACCGATCGTCGTGATCACGGCCGTCCAGGAGGCGCTCAGACGCATGGAAGAGGTGCCGGTACACGCGTGTATCGCCAAGCCGTTCGACCTGGACGACCTGGTACGCGTCGTCGGGCAGTACGCTCGGCCCGGCTCGAACGGCACCGTCGCCAGGTAGGCCAGCAACAGCGCGTCCGCCGCGGCGTCCGGTTCAGCGGCCGATCAAGCGCACCTTACGCTTGCCCAGGCTGAGCAGCATGGGCAGCTCGTCTGGACGGACCACACGATCGGTCGCTTGCGCCTCGCCGTTCAACCTCAAGCCACCCTGGAGAATCTGCCGCTTGGCCGCATTCTTCGACTCGACCAGGCCGGCTTCGACCGCGAGCTCGACGAGGCCCGTCGGCCCGGCGACGGTGACGTTCGGACCCTCGTCGGCGCCGTTCCCACCGAACCGCGCATGCGCGGTCTCCTGCGCCCGCAGCGCCTCCTGCTCGCCATGCGTGATACGCGTGGCCTCGTACGCCAGGACCTCTTTTGCGCGATTGAGCTCGGCGCCTTCGAGTCGTTCAAGCTCCTCGATCTGCTCGAATGGCAGGAACGTGAACATGCGCAGGAACGACCCAACGTCAGCGTCGTCGGTGTTGCGCCAGTACTGGTAGTAGTCGTACGGACTGGTCAATTCCGGGTCGAGCCAGACAGCGTTGCCAGCCGTCTTGCCGAATTTGGCGCCTGACGCGCTCGTCACCAGCGGCGTGGTGAGCGCGAACGCCTCTCCACTGTCTGCACGGCGTATCAGGTCGCGCCCAGCCAGGATGTTGAACCACTGGTCGCTGCCGCCGATCTGCAGAATGCAGCCGTATTCGCGGAACAGGTGCAGGAAATCGTACGCCTGCACGAGCGCGTAGTTCAGCTCGATGAAACTGAAGCTGCCCGTCTCGAAACGGTTCCAGTACGTCTCGTGCTGCATGAGCTGGTTGACCGTGAAGTAGCGGCCAACGTCGCGCAGGAACTCGATGTACTTCAGTCGCAAGAGCCAATCAGCGTTGTTGACCATGAGTGCGCGGCCGTCGGCGAAATCGATGTAGGCCTCGAAGTGGCGGCGAATGCCCGCGAGATTGCGCTGGATGTCGGCCAGGGAGAGCAGTGGGCGCTCCGTGTTGCGCTCACTCGGATCGCCGACCATGCCGGTGCCGCCACCGATCACGGCGACCGGGCGGTGACCGGCGCGCTGGAAGTGGGCCAGCGCCATGATGCCGACGAGATTGCCCGTGTGCAGGCTGGTAGCTGTCGGGTCGAAACCCTGATACAGGGTGATCGGACCCGCGTCGAGGGCGCGACGTAGACGGTCTTCGTCCGAGACCTGGGCGACGAAGCCGCGGGCGCGCAACGTGTCCAGGAGGTTCGTGCTGCTGACAACGCGGCTAGTCACAATCACACATTGTAGGAAGGGCGCCCATGGCTGCTCTCGTTTCAGCAAACAAAAACGCCGTGCCGGGGGGACAGCACGGCGCCAGGACCGGCAGCGCCCAGAATTGGGGAGGGAAGGACGCTGCGCTTATCTCGTTGTAGCTGTGCGGCTCAGTGGTCTAGAGCCCGCGCGCGATGCTGGTCCAATACTTGTAGTCGGCATCGCCAACACGCTCGGCTTCCGCGCGACCAGCGCGCTCGATCAGCCGAAACAGCGCTCCAAGAACGTCCGGCGGTGCGAACGTACGTGTAGCTGGAGCAGCGGCGGCAGACGTGTGAGCGGGCATCGTGGCGACGTGCATGGACCTATGACCAGTATGACCCGGCCCGGTGAATAAGTCCAATCATAGTTTCTGTCCGTCCTGCTAAGTTGGACTTATGGATCTGGCACGACTGCGCGTCTTCCAGGCCGTCGCCGACGAAGGCTCCTTCTCACGTGCCGCGCGCACCCTGTTCCTCTCGCAACCCGCCGTCACTCAGCACATCCAGGCACTCGAAGCCGAACTCGGGGTCCCACTGTTCGATCGTCTCGGCCGCCGTATCTCCCCGACCGCGGCTGGACTGACGCTCGCGCAGCACGTCCCGGAGATCATGGGCCTCGTCCGTGCGGCCGAGGTCGCGGTGCGCGAGGCGGGCGGCGAAGCCAGCCGGACCTTACGTCTGGGTGTCAGTGAGACGCTCGCCACGTACGTGTTGCCCCCACTCTTGCGTGATCTGCAGAAGCGCATGCCTTCGATCGAGCTGAGGCTGCGTGTGGGTGACAGTGCCGACCTGCTGCTCGACTTGCTCAACAACACGGTCGAGCTGGCGTTCTGGCTGCGCGAGGCGGCCCACCCGCAGCTCGCTCAGATCGAAGTCAACAGCGAGCCCCTGGTGTGGGTCGTGCCGCCCGACGATCCGCTCGCACATGCACCCTCGCTCGCGCCAGGCGCGTTCGCTGGCAGGCAGCTGCTTTTTTGCGGGCGCGCAACTCGGCCGCGCGCCGTGTCGTGCAGACGATGCTCGAACGCGAGGGAGCGTTTCCGTCGAACGTGCTCGAGATGGACAACCTCGAGGCCATCAAGCGCTCCGTCGAAGTTGGTTTCGGGGTGAGCATTGCGCCGCGCTCAGCTGTGGTGCGGGAGGCACAGGCAGGCACGCTGAGCCTCGTACCCGTCGAAGCCGCAGGGGCTGAGATCACGTCGAGTTATGCGCACTACACCGGTCGACGTCTCTCCGCGCCTGCCCGGCAGTTCGTCGAGGTGTTGGAGAAAACACTCAAACAGTGAGCCGACGCGCGTTGGCTCAACCGCGGTCGCATGCATTTAACATCCGGTATCGCACTCGCGTCGTACTTACATTTGTCCGAGCGACAGCGCGCTGTTAGCATGCACATAGATCCGAATTAGCGTGTACTAACCCTGACCCGGAGTAGCCCCATCTTGTCGCATCAGGTCGGCGTCCGCATTATCGTGGTCGCCGCGTTCTTCATTCTGTTGCCAACGCGTGTGCTCGCGGCCACGCCAGCCGAGGACGTGCGGTCCGCCGACCAGCTGGTTCAGCAAGCCAGCGCCGCCCTGAGCGCGGGCAACATCCAGGCCGCTCGCGACGCCTACACGGCGTACATCTCACGCTGGCACGACGTTGAAGACGGCGTTCGCGACGCTTCCGTCGACCAGTACAACGGGATCGAGGCTGCGCAGCGTGATGTCCGCGGCAATCTCATGGCAAATCCGCCCGACCCGGCGCGAGCGGCAGCCGCACTGGACACGCTGCATGAGCGCGACGCGGCCTTTGTCACCAGTGGCGCGAGTGCGGAAACGAGCGCGCCCGCGAACCAGGACAACGATGCCGAGCGTCTGAGCGCACTCATTGAGGATCTGGATTCCGCGCAAGCCGCGCTCGCGCGCCACGACGGCGCGGGCGCCGTGACCAGTCTCCAGACCTTTGAGCACGACTGGCCGACTGCCGAGGGTCTCGTCAAAGCGAAATCCCCCGCAGCGTACGCCGCCACCGAATCCGATATGCAGACGGCGCTGGCGGATGCCGCTGATCCGAACAAGCAAGCGGATGCATCCACCGTCGTCTCAGGCATGCGCGACCGTCTCGAGCCGATCGCCGAAGGCGGCGCCAGCTACGGTGTCCTGGATGCGTTCGTGATCATGCTGCGCGAGGGACTCGAAGCGCTGCTCGTGGTGGGCGCACTCACTGCATTTGTCACGCGCAGTCGGACCAGCCACAAGCGGCGCGCACTCGTACAGATCTGGGGCGGTGCCGCGGCAGGAGTTTTCCTGTCGATCGGCTCCGCGTTCGCGCTGCAGCAGGTCTTCTCACGTGCAGGCGCCAGCCTTGGTAGCGAAATGGTCGAGGGGTTTGTCGGGCTCGGCGCGGCCGTCATGCTCTTCTACGTCAGTTACTGGCTGCACTCGAAGGCGCAGCTTGGTGCGTGGCAGAAGTACATCCAGGCTCGCAGCACCGCGGCGTTGGCGGGCGGTGGCGCGCTGTCGCTGGCGCTGATCTCGTTTCTGGCGGTGTTCCGCGAGGGTGCCGAGACGGCCGTGTTCTATCTGGGCATTGCCCCGAGCATCGCCACACGGGATCTAGTGCTCGGGCTCGGCGCGGGCGTGCTGGCGCTCGTGATCGCGGGCGTGGCAGTGCTGCTGGTCGGCATGCGGCTGCCGCTGCGACCGTTCTTTATGGCCTCCAGCCTGCTGATCTACTACCTGGGCTTCAAGTTCGTAGGTACGGGCGTGCACGCGTTGCAGATAGCTGGAATCTTGCCGGCGACGCCGGCGCCGGTGCCGACCAGCGACTTCCTCGGCGTGTATCCGACGTGGGAGACGCTGCTACCACAGGTGCTGCTCGTGCTCCTCGCGGCGGGCGTCGTATGGATGAGCGTGCGTCGGCCACGACCTGCGCGGGTCGCCAGCGCCTAGCCTTCGATGGCGGCGAGGTCCACAGCGCCCGAAAACGTCCACACGTCGGCGTTGGCGAAATGGAAGCGGATCTGTGAGCGGATTCGCTGGCGCGGTAAGCGATCCCAGACGATGCGTTTCACGTCCGCGAAGTCGACGACCAGTTCGGGTGCTGCCTCGTCGCGTGCAACGAAGCGGAAGGCATCGGCCCTCGCACCCTCGTCACTGAGTCGCCAGTGATCCTGTGAGAGCGTCAACGAACCGTCCGCACCCCGACGGATCAGGTTGAAGTACGCCGAGCCGAACGCCCGCGCGGCAGTTGCAGGATCGAGCTCGATAAAGGTGAGCATACGTCTGCAGGGGTGTGTCGGCGCGCTGCAGAGGACGTACCAGGCCGGTGCACAATGGCAGGGGTTCGGTCGCCAGACGGTTACACAAAGTCGGCCGATATTGCCGCTCATGGCGTAACAAATCGTGACAAATTGGGCGGCTCTGGGGTTGACACTCTGAGAGACACCTGCATATCGTGCGAACAAGTTCGGCGGTCGAGAGTGCCGCCACGCTCGATAGACAGACAGATACCTTCCGCGGAGGATCAGCACGTTGACTTCAGGTGTCTCCCTCCCACAGGTAGCGAGGACGCGTGCAGCGCTCTGACGCGAGTGTCGCGCTCGCACGGCTTGGAGAGCTCGCGAGCTATCGACCCCGCTATCTCGTCCACGGCATCGTCGCCGTAGTCGGGGTCGCCACCTTTTCGTCGATCGCGATACAGCCACATCGCACGCCGACCGCCAGCGCCCAACAGCCTGTCGCGGCCGCCGAAATCGCTCCGGCGCTCATGCCGGCCAATGTCGACGTGCCCTCGCTGACGCAGGCAGCGGAACCGAATGAGGCCGCGCAACTGCCAGCCCAGCCCAGCGCCTCTCAGCCTACGGCAGAGCCGACAAAAGAAGCGGCCGCAAAGCCGAGCGTGCACACCGTCGAAGAAGGCGAGACGCTGCGCATGATCGCGGCGCGCTTTGGCCTCAGCGCCGAGACGATCATGGCCGCCAACCACCTGCCCGACCCGGATCTGCTGCAGGTCGGCCAGGACCTGGTCATCTTGCCGACTGACGGCGTGCTCTACACACTCCGTGATGGCGAGTCGATCAATCGAGTAGCTCAGCGCTTTGGCGTCGACGTCACCGACATCGTCAAAGCCAACGATCTCGGGGGCGACCCGAACGTCGTCCAGGCAGGCACCAAGCTGGTCGTTCCAGGCGCCACGCCCGTTCCGGCCAGTGAAGAAGATGCCGATGCCACGACGTCCGATTCGAGTGGTGGTGGTACGGCGCAGGCCGGCGGTGGCGACTCCGATCAGCACGCCGCGTCCATCGGTGGTGGCGCCAGTTTGCCCATCGACGGCAGTCATGCCGCGCCAAGCACACGTACATACGAAGTGCAGGCCGGCGACACCCTGAACTCGATCGCCGACACATTCGGCGTGGATGTCGACACGATCCTGTCGAGCAACGGGATCGACGATCCGGACACGATCAAGCCCGGAAGCGAGCTGACCATCCTTCCCGTCAAGGGCCTGGCGTACGAGGTTCAGCCCGACGAAACGCTCGCAGACGTCGCGTGGAAGTATCAGGTGGACCTCGGTCTGCTCCTCGACTACAACAGCCTCGACAACCCGGACATGATCCGTGTTGGCGCGAAGCTGGTCATCCCTGGCGCCAAGCTGCGTGCTGACGCCTCGACGGCATCAGCTCCGGCTGCTTCGAGTAGCACGTCTTCCTCGAGCGCCGCGTCCAGCTCGAGCAGGGTTGAGGCTCCCGCGCCGCGTACGCAGGCGGTGGCGGCCGCGGCGGCTCCGGCAGTCATGCAGGCGGCCGCGGCGCCGAAGCCGGCTCCGAAGCCCACACCGACCCCGGCTCCAGCGCCGAAGCCGGCAGCGCCGGCCGCGCCAGCGGCGCCCGCCGCGCCGGCTCGGGCCAGCAGCGGTGGTGGCGGTGGCGGATCGATTGTCGCCAACGCGATGAAGTACGTAGGCTCGCGGTACGTCTTTGGCGGAACCTCACCCGCGGGCTTCGACTGCTCGGGCTTCGTCTACTACATCCACAACAACAGTGGAGATCCGATCGGGCGCGGCATGTGGCAGCAGTACAACGGTGGCAGCCATGTTTCGATGAACGCACTCCAGCCAGGTGACACCGTGTTCTTCGCCAATACGTACATGGCCGGCCTGAGCCACGATGGCATCTACATCGGCGGCGGGCAGTTCGTCCACGCCAGTGACGAGCGCACAGGCGTCACTGTTTCGAGCCTGTACTCCAGCTACTGGCAGCAGCACTACGTCGGCGCGACCCGGCTCTGGTAGCGACGTTACGCGCGCTGTGAGGCTTGCGCCAGGTCGGCGCGCGTGATCAGCCCGAGCAATCGCCCGTCCGCCATGACGGCGATCTGCTCGGCACCCTCTTCCAGGATCAGGTGCAAAGCGCCCAGGGCCGGCGCACTCGGCTCGATGGACGGCGCCACGTCGATCGGCAGCATGGCCCGCTCGATGCTCGTCCGCGTCCATTCCTTCATCGGGATGCGTTCGATCTGTCGAAGGCTGACCAACCCGAGCAACGCCTGGTCGCGATAGACGGCGTACGCATGCGGCGCGCGCACGTTGGTCGACCGCCCGAGTAGCTGCTCTTCGGCGAAGCGCTGCAACGACATATCCGCCTGGACCTCGCCGAAATGCCGATCCATCACCGACGCCGCGGTCAGTCGGCGCAGGGCCTCCTGAAATGCGCTGGCGTAGTGAGAGCTGGCCGCACCGGCGTACATGAACCAGGCGATCATGATGAGCCACAGGCCGCCGAGCGCATCCGTGTTGCCGTCGAACAGGATCCACACGCCAGCCAGGAGCAGGCCAACAGCCGCGACCTGTCCCACACGCGCGGCGACAACACTGCCCCACCGGAAATCCTGCCCGGCGAACCACAGCAGTGCGCGGAGCATCCGACCGCCATCGAGCGGAAAGGCTGGCACCAGGTTGAAGATGGCCAGCGGGATGTTCATGGTGGCGAGCCACAGACCAAGCGCCGCGATCGGGGATGCGACTGTCCAGAGCGTCATGCTCGCCGCGACGGCGACCACGCCAATCACGAGACTGGCCGCCGGGCCTGCCACGGCAATCAGAAACTCGGCCCGCGGATTCGGCGACTCGCGGGTGATGTGCGCCATCCCACCCAGCAAAAACAGGCTGATGGTGCGCACGGGAATGCCGAACGCCCGCGCCACGAGGGCGTGCGCCAGCTCGTGCCCGTACAGGCTGGCCACCGACAGTAACGCGGCCACCACCGCCATCGACCAGAGCAGCGTTGGCGGCCAATCCAGGCGCAGCATCCGAAACGTACTGCTCGCCACATACACCAGCAGGGCCAGAAGGACGAGCCAGCTCCAGTTCGCGGTGAACTGAATGCCGAACAAGCGGAACAAGCGCAGATCGCTGCGCTGTTTCGGTTCCCCAGGTGCCAGTTGGACCGTAGGCACGTGCCTATCGTTCAGTTTCGAGCTCCGTCAGTGCGGAAGCACGAAGTACAGAACGATGAGCACCAGCAGGAGCGAGCCAACCACGGCGACGACCCGCCTCAGATCTCGCAGCACGTATGCATACTCGGCGGCATAGTCTGAAAACGTTCGCGTCTGAGGCGCCACGCCGCGATCTGCTCGTGCGGAGTCGGGTCGACCGGCGCGCGCGGGGCGCTCGACAGTTTGCGTGCCTGTTTCGGTTGGCATGCCGGCGTCCGTGCCGTTGGCGGCGAGCTCCGTCTCATCTTGCGGCTCGACTGACGCGAAGCGGTAGCGTCGCTCAGTAGGACGACGGCGTTCACGTTCGCGGCGAGCCGCCAGCCGGCGCTGGAGGTCGCGATTGACGCGTGGCATGGCGAGCTAGTCAGCGAGTATAGCCCAGAGGAAGGCGGCCTCCCGCCTGAGACCGGTGCGCCGCCAGTCACTGGAGGTGCTCGGCTAGCTCGAGTGAGCCCGATCAGGCGGTGATTGTGCCGCCGCCGAGGACGTATTGCCCCTCGTACAGGACAAGCGCCTGGCCAGGGGTAACCGCCTTTTGTGGCTCGTCGAACTCGATCACGAGCCGATCGCCATCGACCACGACGGTGCAGCCAACCTCAGCCGCGCGATAACGCGCCTTCGCCATCGCATGCAACGGCTCAGACGGCGGCGAGCCTTCGATCCAGTTGACTTCGTCCAGCGTGCACGAGGATCGAAGCAGCGCTTCGGGTCCGCCGACCACCACCGTGTTCGAGTCTGGCCGTAGCTCCGTCACGAACATCGGCTGGCCGGTGGCCACACCGAGGCCGCGTCGCTGGCCGATCGTGTGCAGCGCGACCCCGCGATGCTCGCCCAGAACGGTTCCCTGCTGGTCGACGATCGGCCCAGGCTGCAGCACGTCTGGCGCGTACAGCTCGATGAACTCCGTGTAGCGTTTGAAGGGCACGAAGCAAATGTCCTGGCTCTCCGGTTTGCTCGCGACGGACAGCTCGAGGTCTGCCGCGATTTGTCGCGTCTCCAACTTCGTGTGGTCCCCAAGGGGCATCATCGCCGCGCCGAGCCGTTCCTGCGACATCACATACAGCACGTAGCTCTGGTCTTTGCTCGGGTCCGCGGCCTTTCGCAAGCGGTGGTACGGGCTCGCGTGTTCGATGCGCGCGTAGTGACCGGTTGCGACGAACTGCGCTCCGAGCTGGCGTGCCTTCACCAGCAGCGCGTCGAATTTGATGAACTGGTTGCAGCGAATGCACGGATTCGGCGTGCGGCCACCAGCGTAGGTCTTCACGAAGTCTTTGATGACCCTGTCCTCGAAGACCTCGCGAAAGTTCAGCACGTAGTAAGGGATGTCGAGCTTGTCGGCGACGCGACGGGCGTCTTCCACGGCGCCGAGCGCGCAGCACGCGTCTTCGCGTTGGATCTCGGGCATGTTGGGCAGGTCGGGCCAGACGTTGAGCGTCACCCCGATCACGTCGTGTCCAGCCTGCTTGAGCAGCGCAGCCGTGACGGAAGAGTCGACCCCGCCTGACATACCCACGATGACGCGCGCCATAACCGCGAGATTCTAACTGTCGGCGAGCGTCAGCTCTTGCAGCGTGCCGTCCTCATCGGACGGATCGGCCTTGGAGATGCGCCACGCGCGTACGTTCGGCACTTCCGTCAAGCTGACGAGCAGGTATACGGCGCTCAGATCGGATGCGAGCCGAATATCCGTCGGTGACGGGCGCGCCTCCGAGTGCGTGTGCGAGTGGTAGTAGCCCACCAGGTCCAGCCCGAGTGCGTCGATGTCGTTGTACACACGTAGCTGGTCGCGCGGGTCCATGTAGTAGTGCACGGGCGCACGCCCGGCGGTCGCCGCGCCAGTCGCCCTGTCGCGAAATACGGCCTGATCGGCACTCACGGACTCAGCGGTATTCCGAACCGGAAATACATGCGCTACGCGCTCACCTCGTCCAGCCAGGATGCCGCAAACCTCGTCCGGTGCGCCCTCGCGGGCGTGATCGAGAAGCTGTTCTCGAAGGGCGGGCGCCAGGGTCAGCCGCCCTACCACCAGACCTTGTCACGAACCTTGTCCTGGGCCGAATCCAGTGACGCGGACCATACGCCCAAGCTCAAATACTTCCAGCCACCGTCCGCGAACAAGCACACGATGTCCGCGTGCTCGAGCCCGCGCGCGACTCGCAGCGCCGCGTGCAGCACGGCGCCCGAGGAAATGCCGGCGAAGACGCCTTCCTGGTCAGCCAGACGCCGCGTCATGGCCACCGAATCGTCCGAGGTGACGAGGATCTTGCGGTCGAGGACGTCGGCAGCCAGCACCGGCGGCACGAACCCCTCGTCCAGGCTGCGCAGCCCCTGCACGCCGTCACCCGGATGCGGTTCGGCCGCTACGACCTGCACGTCCGGCTTCTCCTGCTTGAGCCGTCGGCCCGCGCCGGTCAGCGTCCCACCAGTGCCCAGACCCGCGACGAAGTGCGTGATCTCTGGGAGATCCCGCAAGATCTCGGGCGCCGTCGTGGCGTAATGGGCGCCAGGATTCAACTGATTGCCGTACTGGTACGGCATGTAGAAGCGGTCCGGCTGCAGACCGACGAGCTGCTGCGCTCGGCGAATCGCGCCATTCGAGCCCAGCTCGCCAGGCGTGAACTCGAGGGACGCACCGTACAGCTCCAGCAGCTGACGCCGCTCGACACTGACGTTGTCCGGCAGGACGGCAAGAAACCGATACCCGCGACGCCGAGCGAGCATGGCCAACGCGATACCCGTGTTGCCACTGGTCGGCTCGATGATGGTGCGGTCACTGCCTGGCCGAAGCTCGCCGCGCTCCTCGGCGTCGTCGAGCATCGCGAGCGCGATGCGGTCCTTGACGCTACCGGACGGATTGCTGCCTTCGAGCTTGGCCCAGAGCCTGACACCCGGACGCGGACTGAACGTCGGCAGCTCGACAAGTGGCGTGTTGCCGATCGCCGCCTCCACCCCGCGTTGCGTCTGCGCCGGAGCGAGTGTCACTGCGGCGCCCCTCCCGCGACAGCCGGCAGGATCGACACCACGTCGCCCGGCTCGACCGGTGTTTCGAGGCCTTGCAGATAGCGCACGTCCTCGTCGTTCACGTACATGTTGACGAAGGACCGCTGAGAGCCGTCCGCGTCGATCAGCTGCCCGGCGAACCCAGGATGCCGCCGATCGACGTTCTCGATCAGCTCGCGCAAGGTCCCGCCTTCCGCGGCAACCGATCGCTCGCCGCCCACCGTCGGGCGCAGCATGGCAGGGACACGAACGTTCGCCATCGCCTTTACCCCAGCGCGGTCACGGGCGCGCCGCAGAACGCCTCGTAGTCGATGAGCTCGTGAATGGTCGGGTTGTCTCCGCACAGCGGGCAGTTGGGGTCACGCGGGATCTTCACCTCGCGGAACTCCATACTCAAGCTGTCGAACAACAGCAGCCGATTGACCAGCGGCTCGCCCAGATCGAGGATGAGCTTGATGGTCTCGACGGCCTGAATGGTGCCGATCACGCCGCACATGGCTCCCAGGACACCTGCTTCCGCGCAGCTTGGGACGGCGCCTGGCGGCGGTGGCGCAGGGAACAGACACCGATAGCAGCCCTGGCCGGGCAGAAACACGTTCGCCCGCCCTTCGAACCGGAACAACGTCCCGTCCACCAGCGGCTTTTTCAGCAGGTACGCCGCGTCATTCACCAGGTAGCGGGTCGGAAAATTGTCCGAGCCGTTCACGACGATGTCGAAATCGCGCAGGACGTCGAACGCGTTGGCGGATGAGATCGGCTCGTTGAACGTGACCACGTTCACGTCCGGATTGACGTCGGCGAGTCGCTCTCGGACGGAGTCGACCTTGGCCTTGCCGATGTTCGCGTGCCCGTGAATGATCTGCCGGTGCAGGTTGCTCAGGTCGACGACGTCGTAATCGACGACGCCAATTGTGCCGACGCCAGCCGCGGCCAGGTACAGCGCCGCTGGTGAGCCCAGGCCGCCCGCCCCGATGAGCATGACTTTCGCGGCGAGCAGTTTGCGCTGTCCGGCGGAGCCAACCTCGGGCAGGATGATGTGTCGCGCGTAGCGGCGCGCCTGGTCTAGCGTCAGCGCTGGAGCCAGAACGGTTCCGTTGCCGGCGCCGTTAGTGCCGTTGGTCGAGCTCACTCAGAAGATCCTCCACAAGATCACTTGTCACTTGCTAACGCGGGCGAACCGGTGGGCATTCCCACGCGCTCTTCAACTCCTCTTGAACCCAGCGGAGCGTCGGCCGTCTCTCGACGCGCTCGAATGAGCCGCTGCTGCTCGACGAGTTCCTGGATCGTCGTCGAATCGAGTACTCGCTGCGATGCCTCGGCAGCCGCGTGCCAGGCGTTTCGAACGGCGCACGAGGCGCGCCAGTCCTGCCCCTCGTCCGACTCGCTCTTGTGCACGAACTCTTGCGGGACCACCGGACCCTCGAGGGCCGTCACGACGTCGCCAAGTGTGAGCTCACGCGGGTCGCGCGCCAGCTCATGGCCGCCGTGCGGGCCGCGCAGGCTGCGAATCATGCCGACGCGTCGCAGGCCGCTCAGCAACTGGTCGAGGTACGCCTCGGGGATCTTCTGGCGGGCGGCGATCTCGGCGCACTGGACGGGACCATCGCCGTAATGCATGGCCAGCTCGATCACCGCGTGGGCGCCGTAGTCGCTGCGCATCGTGAGTCGCATTGGTGAGTAACCCAGTCAACATTGTAGCCAATCGGCCCCACTCCGTCGCGCCTTTCCGGCCCTGCGCCGGTGCCTGCATCAGATCTTGGACCCCTGCTGTTGCCCGATGAGTGCGACGTGATCGCGTTCGAGCGCTGCCGCGTCGGCCTATGCTGAAACCAGTGCCCGAGCTTGATGCCGAGCGCCAGCGCTTGAGAGATATTCGCGAGGCGGCAACGCCGTGGTGGCGCTGGGGGCCGTATCTGTCCGAGCGTCAGTGGGGCACCGTTCGCGAGGACTACTCCGCCGATGGCGACGCATGGAACTTCTTTCCCCACGACCACGCCCGCTCGCGTGCCTACCGCTGGGGCGAAGACGGCTTGCTCGGCATCTCTGACAACCATGGCTATCTCTGTTTTTCAACGGCGCTCTGGAACACTCGAGACCCGATCCTCAAGGAGCGACTGTTCGGCTTGACGGGCCCGCAAGGCAACCACGGCGAGGACGTGAAGGAGCAGTACTTCTATCTCGACAACCTCCCGAGCCACGCCTGGATGCAGGCGCTCTACAAGTATCCACAGCCTGAGTTCCCGTACGCGCGGCTGGTCGAAGAAAACACCAGGCGAGGCAGGTCTGACCCCGAGTTCGAGCTGCTCGACACCGGTGTCTTTGCTGAGAATCGCTACTGGGATCTCGTCTTCACGTACGCCAAGGCCGACCCAGAAGACCTTCTCATTCAGATCGAGGTCACCAATCGCGGACCCGAGGCCGCGACGTTGCACGCCCTGCCGACCCTGTGGTTCCGCAACACGTGGTCCTGGGGCCGCGAGTCGACGCGACCTTCGATGCGCCTGTGCGCGCCTGGCCTGGTCGAAGCGCGGGACGCGGAGCTCGGGACGTACTACCTCGCCTTTCGCGATGCTGCCGCTGTCCTGTTTACGGACAACGAAACGAACATGCAGCGCCTGTGGCAGACAGCGAACCGAACGCAGTACGTGAAAGACGCCTTCGATCGATACCTCCTCCACGGGGAACAACAGGCCATAAATCCAGAGCAGCTAGGCACGAAAGCAGCCGCGCATTACGCACTCACGGTCGAACCAGGCAAGACGAGCACGCTGCTGCTGCGACTGTCGAAAACACGCCACGCCGACCCATGGTCCGACGCGCCCTCACTCTTCGACCGCAGACGCACCGAAGCCGACGACTTCTACCGCGCGTTGCCGGGAACCCAGGCACTGTCCGAAGACGAGTGCGGTGTTCAGCGGCAAGCCTTCGCTGGCCTGCTGTGGAGCAAACAGTTCTACGACTACCAGGTCGAGGAATGGCTCGAAGGGGATCCGGCTGGGCCGCCTCCGCCGCCACAGCGCTGGGATGGCCGCAACAGTCGCTGGCAGCACATCCACAACGCGGATGTGTTCTGCATGCCTGACACCTGGGAGTATCCCTGGTACGCCGCCTGGGACCTGGCGTTCCATTGCGTGGCCCTCGCACGCGTCGATTGCGATCTGGCCAAACGTCAGTTGCTGTTGCTGCTTCGCGAGTGGTACATGCATCCCAACGGGCAGCTACCTGCCTATGAATGGGCGTTTGACGACGTCAACCCGCCGGTGCACGCCTGGGCAGCGTTGACGGTTTATCGGACCGAACAACGGCTATTGGGACGGTCCGACTATGCGTTTCTCGCACGCGTGTACCAGAAGTTGTTGCTGAACTTCACATGGTGGATCAACCGCAAAGACCGTCTGGGCAACAACGTCTTCGAAGGTGGATTTCTAGGTCTCGACAACATCGGTGTCTTCGATCGCAGCAAGCCGCTGCCAACAGGCGGCTATCTCGAACAAGCAGACGGGACGGCTTGGATGGGCATGTTTTGCTTGAACATGTTCTCGATTGCTGTCGAGTTAGCACGTGCAGATGCCGCTTACGAGGATCTGGCCAGCAAGTTCTTCCAGCATTTCCTGCACATCGCGGCCGCGTTGAACGACATCGGCAAGACGAGCACGGAGCTCTGGGACAACGAGGACGAATTTTTCTATGACGTCTTGCACATGCCGGACGGCGCCGAAGAGCGGCTGAAAGTTCGGTCGATGGTGGGACTCCTACCCCTGCTGGCCGTGTCCGTCATTGACGTCGACATGCTGCAGCGCCTGCCTGCGGTGCGCCGGCGCATGGACTGGGTGCTGATGCATCGACCCGATCTCGCCTCCCTGGTGGCGCACTGGCACATGCCAGGCGCGGGCGACCGGCGTCTGGTGGCGCTGGTGCGTGGCCATCGCATGAAGCGTCTGCTGGCGCGCATGCTCGACCCGGCCGAGTTCTTGAGCGACTTCGGTGTGCGTTCGGTGAGTCGCGCGCACCTGGACCATCCGTATGAGTTCGACTACGCGGGCCAGCGGTTTCAGGTCGGCTATGAGCCGGCCGAGTCACACAGCGGAGTGTTCGGCGGCAATTCGAACTGGCGCGGCCCGATCTGGTTCCCGATGAACTACCTGTTGATCGAGGCCTTGCGCGAGTTTCATCGGTACTACGCCGACGATTTCCTGGTCGAGCATCCGACCGGGTCTGGCCAGTATTCGACACTCGCTGCCATCGCGGATGACCTTGGCCGTCGAGTGAGCAGCATCTTCCTGCGCGACGCCGAGGGCCGGCGACCGGTATATGGCGGTACCGAGGTACTGCAGTCGGAGCCGTACTGGAGGGACCACGTGCAGTTCTTTGAGTACTTTCACGGCGACGATGGCGCTGGGCTGGGCGCCAGCCATCAAACGGGCTGGACGGCGCTGGTCGCGCCGCTCTTGCTCGACGCGGGCCTGCGGCGTGCCGCTGATCACCCTGCTCACTGATTTCGGCCTGTCCGACACGTACGTCGGGCAGATGAAAGGCGCGATTCTCGGCATCGCGCCATCGGTGCACCTCGTCGACCTGACACACGCGGTGCCGCCGCAGGATGTCCTTGCTGGGGCGTTTCTACTGTGGACCGCCGTGGAGCCGTTCGGGCGGGATGCGGTGCACCTGGCCGTTGTCGATCCGGGCGTCGGTTCGTCACGCCGCGCCCTTGCGATGCGCTGCGCCCGCGGCGACATCTTCGTCGGCCCAGACAACGGACTCTTGATGCCGGCCGTCGAGCGCCTCGGCGGTCTATCCTGCGCGGTCGAGCTCTCGGACAGCCGATACTGGCGCCCAGCGCTGTCGAGCACGTTTCACGGTCGGGACATCTTCGGCCCCGTGGCGGCGCACCTCGCAAACGGCATCGAGCTCGAGGCTCTTGGGCCGCGCACCGAACATTTCGTGCCCCTGGAGCTGCCACAACGTGACGGCCTGGCTGGCGAGATTGTCCACGTCGACACGTACGGCAACCTGGTCACCAACATTCCCGGGGATGTGCTGCCCCCGCACTACATCGTGCACATCCGCGGGTGCGCCGTCCGGCCCGCGGCCAACTACGCCGCCGTCGCGCCCGGCGACCTGCTCGCGCTCGTCGGCAGCGCCGGGCTCCTGGAAATCAGCGCCCGCGACACGAGCGCCGCGAGGGTCCTCGAGGCCCGCCGCGGCGCGCGCCTGATCGTCGAGGCCGCCGCGGGTTAGCCGCCCGCCACCGCCGGAACGATGCTCAGCTCGTCTCCGGATTGCAGCCCCGTTGCGAGACCCTCACGGAAGCGGACGTCCTCGCCGTTCAGATACAGGTTCACGAAGCGCCGAAGCTCGCCGCCGTCGTCGCGCAAGCGCCCGCGCATCGCCGGAAAGCGCGTCTCGAGGTCGAGAATCAGCGCCTCGACCGTCGGAGCCTCGGACGAGAGCTCCGCCGCGCCATCGGTGGCGGGGCGCAGCGGAGTCGGGATGCGCACACGCACGCTCATGCGGTTTCCGCTCCAACTGGCTCCACTCGGACGCCTTGCTCACGCGCCCACGCCAACGACTTCTCCACGTCATCCGGGCTGCCGACGACCTCGAGGATGACCCAGCCGCGGTCGTGGCTGAGATTCGCGCGGCGAATGTTGGTTACGACGCCGAACTGCTTACCCATGTTGTAGATCACCGGCTGGTTGACCAGATCCGGCGGAAAGGTGAACTTCACGCGTTCTGCGGCCATGTTCGTTCTTCTTTGAGACTCCCCTTCATCAGCGCTGGCCTGCATACGCCGCCTCGAATGAGGCGAGCGTCGGCGCGACGCGGAGCACGGGCGTGACCGTCTCGGCTACCGCGTCCACCGTTTTCAGGCCGTTGCCAGTAATGTAGGCGACGACCACCTCGTCAGCGTCGATCTTGCCTGCGTTGACGAGCTTCTTCAAGACGCCGACGGTCACTCCACCGGCTGTCTCGGCGAAAATGCCCTCGGTTCGCGCGAGCAGGTGAATACCCTCGACGATCTCCGGATCGTCGACTGCCTCGAGTGCGCCGCCAGTCTGTTCGGCGATCTTGACCGCGTAGTAGCCGTCCGCGGGATTGCCGATAGCCAGGCTCTTGGCAATGGTGCTGGGCCGCACGGGCTTGATGTCGTAGGTCTTCGCGCGGGCGGCCGCGACGACGGGCGAACAGCCTTCGGCCTGTGCGCCCGTCATGCGCACGGTGCCACTGTCGACCAGCCCGACTTTGACGAGCTCTGAAAACCCTTTGTGGAGCTTGGTGAACATTGAGGCGCTCGCGATCGGCGCGACCACCCGATCCGGCAATCGCCAGCCAAGCTGTTCAGTGACTTCGAAGGCCAGCGTCTTCGAGCCTTCCGAGTAGTACGGCCGCAGGTTGATGTTCACGAAAGCCCAGTGGTAGAGATCTCCGATCTCGCTGCAAAGTCGATTGACGTCGTCGTAGTTGCCGTCGACGGCGATCAAGGTCGGGCCATACACGGCGGCGCCGGTGATCTTGGCGGGTTCGAGATCGGCAGGGATGAAGATGCACGCCTGAATGCCCGCCTTGGCCGCGTGCGCGGCGACGGAGCCGGCCAGGTTGCCCGTGGAGGCGCAGGCAAGCACGGGAAACCCGAACTCGAGCGTCCTGGTGCTTGCGATCGACACCGGGCGATCTTTGAACGAGAAGGTCGGGTTGACCGTGTCGTTCTTGATCCAGAGATTCCGCAGCCCGAGCTCACGGCCGAGGTTGTCCGCGCGAATCAGCGGCGTGAACCCGGCGTGCGTGTCGACGACCTTTTCACCTTCGATCGGCAACAGCGCCCTGTAGCGCCAGAGGGTGCGTGGGCCGCGTTCGATCGATTCACGCGTGACAGTCCGCTTGAGCAGGTCGTAGTCGTAGGCGACTTCGAGTGGGCCGAAGCACAGCTCGCACACATGCAGCGGCTGTGCTGGATACAGTTGGCCGCACTCACGGCATTGCAGACCGCGAATGCGGCCGCCGACGCTCGGCGGTGGGGCTGGGCTGTGCGGAATGGTCGAGGTCACGGCGTCCCTCCTGTTCTCAGGTGATCTGGTCCAGGAGGCTGAGGGCGTGACGCGGTTGCGGTGCTGCAAGTCGTAAGACTCGCGTCCTCATCTTCCGACGCACGCTGGCATCGGCGGAATTGGCACCGTCTCCGGGCGAGCACCGCTCGCGCCGGGAGGGTTGCCGGGCTTCACAGGGCCGTTTCCCTCCACCTCTCTGGATAAGGGCGGATGCAATTGGAAGGTGCGCGATTACTATACACGGGTCCGCTCATGAGCGGACCCGCACGGCCGATCATGATCGTCGGCGAAACGAAGACCTGTGCGATCCTGCATTCATGCCAGTCGAGGCACCGCGGCGGCATGGGGCCGAGGTACCCAACGGCAGGCGTGGCACTGCCTTTGCCCTCGGCTTAGCGTCACTCGGGTTCGTATCGCTTGGTCTGCCCGAAGGGCTGCTCGGCGTTGCCTGGCCATCGATTCGCGAAACGTTCAATTTGCCCCTGGATGCGCTCGGCCTTCTGTTGGCCACGTTTGCGGCCGGGTATTTCGTCTCGAGCGCCGCCAGCGGGAATGTCCTGCAGAGGTTCGGAGTAGGCACAACCCTCGCCGCCAGCTGCGCGCTGACGGGCACGAGCCTCTTCGGCTACGCGCTGAGCCCGGCGTGGGCCAGCATGGTTGCCCTGGGCGGCGTCCTCGGCCTGGGCGCCGGCACCATCGACGCCAGCCTCAACACGTACGCCGCCGTCGAGCACGGCCCGCGCGTCCTGAAC